>JAJXSS010000474.1 GCA_021784455.1 Planctomycetota bacterium | reverse complement strand
CCTCATGTCAGTCCTCTTCTGGTGGACCCCCAACCTCCTGGCTGTCGCAGGGCTGGCCCTCTGCCTGGTGCAGGGCCTGCGCAAGCACGGCCTGGGTTTGATTTTGTTTGCGGTGTACTTTGCCGGCAACCTGGTGCTCTCGGTGAGCGCGGCCATCCGGCAGCACCAGCAGGATGCGGCCTACCTGCACGGCTTTGTCCGCCAGCCGGTGGGTCCGGACACCTGGACCGCGCCGGTGCTGCAGCAGAATTACAATCTGGCTGCCCCCTTCGCCGCCGCCCTCCTGCTGCTTGTCGCCATCCTGCTGGCGCACAGCCTGCCCGGCCGGGTTGACTGAAGGGCGATCCCAGGCGGGATAGAGATCTCGGCCTGGGGAAGCGGCCTTTCAGGAGGTGGGGCGCAGAGTGAAAACGGATGGAAAGTCTTGCTCGTCTGGGGCCGCATGACGCGGAGGGGTAAACGCACAGTCGGTGGCAGGATGGCGAGAGGGGTTCAGCGGCCGCCGGTTGCAGGGTCGGCCAGGACCTCGGTGATCGTGACCCGGTGGTCACGAATGGCCCGGCACGCCCGCAGGATGTGGAGTTCGCACAGCATCAGATCGGAGGGGTAGTCGCGGCGCACGCGCTCCACGATTTGGTCCAGTTGGGCCGGCGAAAGGCCGGCTTGGCGGGCCATGGTTTCGTAGTCGAAATAGTCCGTGCCGGTGGCCATTGCCCAATTATAGCTCCGGGGGTGTCAAGATCTCGATGGTCGGCAGGTCGCGGGATGCGTTCAGCAGGTTCACCAGGGCCCGGCGCCGCCGGTTGACCATGTGGCGGAAGTTCCAACTGGCCAGGACATCCTGGCCGGCGAGGACCGCGGCCGCGATGTGCAAGGCATCATCTTCATAGGCCTCCGGAATGATGTCGTGATCGACGTAATCCTTGGCCAAGGCGCGCATGTCAGGCGAAATGGAAAGACACCCGATTGGGGCGATCCGGCGCAGCAAGCGGGCACGACGTTCAGGATTGGGAGTGGCCTCGAGTTCTTGCCGGGTCAGGTCAGATGTGGTGAGCTCGAACTCATCTGCCCGAGCCAGGAACGCCAGGGTCTGGGCCTGCCGTTCCGGGGCCCGTGCATCATCGGCGGCACTGATGACCGTCGTGTCCAGATAAACGCGCACCTTCATCGCCGCATTATGGGCTGGCGGAGAGAATCGACGCAAGCCACGCGTGAAACCTGACCCGGCATCTGCCTTAAGAACAAGAGAGAGAGGGAGGCCGGCAGAGTATCTGATCGACGATCGATGGGGTTCATCTTGCGCCTTGGCCGGGGAAGGGGCCCGCAGCGCCGATCGCGCATCGGCCTCTTCCAGATCAGAAATCAGAAATCAGCAATCAGAAATTCCTTGGGGCTCATCCCCCTCCCATCCCGCTGACCGCCAGTCCCCCCAGCAGCACCACCAGGGCGGTCAGGTTGATCAGGGCCATCTGCCGGTCGATGGGCAGGGCATCGGCCCGCCGGCCCACCAGCGTGGCCAGATACTCCTGCCGCCACGCGATGGAACCGTGCCGCCAGCTTTTGCGCTGGCGGGGGATGTAGTTGAGATCCGCCACCGCCTGCAGGGCGTCCTGCATGGTGGCCACCGAGTCGCCATCGATGACCACCGGTCCCGGCCGGTTTTCCAGGGCGGCCCGTTCGCGGGCCAGGTGCTGCACGGCAAACGTGTCCGCCTGCCGCTCGAAGCGGCGCGAGACCCAGCCGAAGACCGGCAGCCACGTCACCAGGGCCACGATGACGACCACCAGTTGCCCGGCGGTGGCGCTGTCGGCCGCGGGCCCGATGACCCGGGCCAGCGCCTGGCGGGCCTGGTGCAGGGCCTGATGCACCGGGGGCCAGCCGGCCCCGGCGCTCAGGGCCGCGTTGAGCCCCACCTGCAGGGCGATCAGGGCGGCCGCCGCGCTGACCAGCAGCCAGAACATGTGCCGCTTGCGGATGTGGGCCAGCTCGTGGGCCATCACCGCCTCCACCTGCCGCTGGCCCATCAGGTCCAGCAGGGCATCGGTCAGCAGGATGTAGCGTAACGGCGCCACCAGACCCATCACCGCCGCATTGATGGTGCCTCCGAAGGTGCGCCAGATCAGCATCTCCCGCACGCCCACCCGGTGCCGCCGGCACAGGTCCGTGAGCTGGGCCCGCAAGGGGCCCGGGGGCAGCGGTACGGTGTCCCAGATGTGGCGGATCATCACCGGGGCCAAGAGATACACGCAGCCCGTGCCGGCCAGCAGCAGCACCATCTGGGCGTTGAGGTCCCAGATGCGCCCGGCCGGGGGCACCCAGCGTTCCACGCCCTCGACCCACCCCAAGAGCAACAGCAGCGGCAGACCGATCAGGGCCAACTGGTGGCGCACCTGGGCCAGCAGGTACTGCGGCAGAGTCCAGATGGGATGGATGGGCAGGCCCTCATCCACGCGGCGGATCAGCGAAGCCTGGCGCAGGCGCCGGTCGATGGGGTAATAGGAAGCCCAGGCCGCGAGCATCAGCCCCACGGTCGGCAGCAGGAACACGATCTCCGGCAGCAGGATGGGCGCTCCCATCAGGCCGCGGATCCAGGTCAGCCCGCCCAGGGCCAGGATCAGCACGTATTGAGCCAGCAGGCCCAGGCGCAGGGTGGTGGTGACGCGGTCCAGGCGGCGGACCGCCCGCCGGCCCTCGCCGCGGCTCATCAGTTTGAGCGTCAGCCGGCAGGCCAGCCAGTAGACCCCGCCCAGCAGCAGGGGCGCCCCCAGCCACAACGCGCACGCCTGGGCGCCCGAGCCCAGATGCAAGGGGGCCGGCCCGAACTGGTCGTTGAGCAGCAGGGCGGCCATCAGCATCAGCACAATGATCTGCATCGACCTATCGTAGGTTCCGGCCGGCTCGAGCACACTTCGCCACGTGTTTCAAGGCTCGTGTCGCGCGGGCCCCAAGGCATCCCACGGCCACCCGCAAACCCCGGAATCTGCCCCCGGATCCCGAGATCAGAGACGCGAGACCCCAGACCCCGGACCCGCGACTTAGGGCGCGCTCAACAATAACCTGAACAGTTGATCTACCGGGGCGTAAGCGTGTAGTTCCAGTCTCCATGGAACGCGTGGGCGGTCAAGTGCAGGGCCGCCAGTTGTTGATCGGGGATCTTGAGA
>JAJXSS010000473.1 GCA_021784455.1 Planctomycetota bacterium | reverse complement strand
CACTCCCCCCCCAGCGAGATCATGATGAGCACGAACAGACACACCTACAAGGCAGGAGCGTTCGGCGCATTTTCCACGGGCGTGGGCAACACCGATGCGGCCTTTACCCTGGGCACGGGCAAGACGTGGCTGAAGGTGCCGCCGACGATGAAGTTCGTGTTTCAGGGGGCGATTCCGCCGTATCTGACGGCCAAGGACCTGATCCTGGCGGTGATCGGGGAGATCTCGGTGTCGGGGGCGACGTACAAGAGCCTGTATTTCACGGGTGAAGGGATTTCCTCGCTGTCGCTGGAAGACCGGATGACGCTGACCAACATGGCGATCGAGGCCGGCGGCAAGAACGGTATCTGCGATGTGGATGACAAGACGCTGAAGTACGTGCGGGCCCGCTCCAACCGGCCCCAGTGGACAGTGCAGCGGGATGACCCGGGGGCATCGTACGACTACGTCCACGAGTGGGACCTGGGGCTCATGGAGCCGATGGTGGCCAAGCCGCACAGCCCGGACAACAAGGATACGGCCCACAACTGCCGCCACGTGAAGGTGGACCGGGCCTACCTCGGCTCGTGCACCGGGGGCAAGATCACGGACATGATCTTTGCGGCATCCATCTTGAACGGGCACACGGTGAAGGTGCCGACGTTCGTGGTGCCGGGCTCGACCGAAGTGCACGCGGACATGCTGCGCCTGAACGTGCGGGGTGAGCCAAAGCAGGCCGGGGAAAAGTCCATCTACGAGATCCTGCAGGCAGCGGGGTGCCAGATGGGGGCGGCGAGCTGCGCCGCCTGCCTGGGCGGGCCGGCCGACACCTTCGGGCGCCTGAATCAGCCCATGACCTGCATCAGCACGACGAACCGAAACTTCCCCGGCCGGATGGGCCACAAGGAGGCGGGGGTGTATCTGGCCAGCCCGCTGACGGTGGCGGCCTCAGCGCTGACGGGTCACGTGACGGACCCCCGGGAGTATGTGAGTGAGCCGATTGCGACGGGGTCGGCGGGGGTGGCGTAAAGAGGTACAATGTGTCGATGGGTGAGGTTAGTGGCTCCGGGCCGCGCGTGGTTGATGTATTAACCTGGGACAACTTCCGGGTGCTGTGTTCGCGTTTGGCCAAATCGGAAGATCGGGGGCATTGGTGGTTTCGTGGACAGCCTCGCTTTGATGACAACCTTATTCCGTCATTGGACCGCTTCCGTTCCTTTGCCAATGATGCCACCCGAGAAATAACAATCCAACGACTGCTTCGCGAATTTCGTCGCGAAACGGGCACTGTTGGATTTGGTGCGACCATCCCGCAAGGTGATGCCTTTGAGCTGGTGGCCCGACATCATGGTCTTCAGTCACCCCTTCTGGATTGGACGCGCAGCCTTTATGTCGCCGCATATTTCGCCTTCGTCGATGCTGACTCGACAATGGAGCACAGTCATGTCGCGATATATGCCTTGGATCGGCGGGTACTTCGCAGTGAGGTGCTGGCCCCAACAATCCAGGGATCACGTCCTGCAATCGAGCTGATTGACGATCCCGACCTGATCGCGATCAACAGACGCGCATGCCAACAGCGAGGGGCTTTTGTTCGACGGTCCACGATCACGGCATCCGTCGAAGAATTGCTTCATCCAGCCCTATGGAAATTCCGCTTGCATGCATCGGAGCGTGAGTTCGCTTTACAGGATCTGGATCAGATGCTGTTGAACTCAACGACGATCATGTTTGATTTGGATGGCGCCGCCCAAACGACGAACTGGCGGGTAAAATGAGAGGTGACCATGACTACGGATCAATTTCAATGGGAAGCACAGCCGCCAAGCGCTGAGGACCAGAGGCTGATCGATGCGTATCTCGAGATTGGTCTTCCACTTGATGGATTGGCGTACACGGACCAATTCAAGGAACTGGCAAAGCGGGCGGGCTTTGATCCTACCGACGACTCGTCCTTGCGGATGGCTTACCGCCGATTACTGGCGCTGCGCAAGCGGGCACTTCTGCCACGCATCTACGCTTCTTCGCCCTCCGCTGCGTCTGCGTCATCATCCGATGTCGAAGAGTGACGGCCCCCCCCTGGGTCTGGGCACACAGCGGCCACACTGCCTTCCTGACGTGTTACCATCGACCAGCTATCGCCAGCCATCCCCAACGCTATGGTCCTGACTTCTTCCCAACGTGCCCGGCTTCGGCAGATCGGCCAGAAAATGGCCGACGATATCCATCTGGGCAAGGCCGGCCTGAGTGCGGCGTTTATCGGCCGGCTCCAGCGACTGCTGGCGAGCAAGGAGTTGGTGAAGCTGCGCTTCGGCCGGGAGGTACAGGGCCCGGCGCGGCAGGAACTGGCCCAGCAGGTGGCGGCAGCCGGGGAAGCCCAGGTAGCGGCGGTGACCGGCCGGACGATGTTGCTGTACCGGGCCAACCCCGACCTGGATGCGGCCAAGCGCATCACGATCTGAGGTCCGGGGTCTACGATTGGCTTGAGGTACCCTATGGATTTCCCCGTCAAGAAAGCCGATCAGGAATGGCAGCAGGAGCTTACCCCGGAGCAATACCGCATCGCCCGGCAGAGGGGGACGGAACGGGCGTTCACCGGGGCGTACTGGGATGAGCACCGCCCCGGCACGTACCGCTGTGTCTGCTGCGGGCAGGAGTTGTACGTGTCCCAGGCCAAGTTCGATTCCGGTTGCGGCTGGCCGAGTTTTCATTCGCCGGCCCAGCCGGAGGCCGTGGTCACCCAACCGGACACCAGCCACGGCATGGTCCGAACCGAACTGCGTTGCAGCCGTTGTGGGGCCCATCTGGGGCACCTTTTCGACGATGGGCCCCAGCCCACCGGCCAGCGTCACTGCATCAACTCGGCGATTCTGAAGTTCGATCCCGACGCGGGGAAATGACCGATTGGGCCGCCTCTGCAACGCGTGCGGCGGCGCTCGGCCTCGGGATAGGTTACAATAGCCTTTCTTGCCGACCGGGTAGCTCAGTTGGTAGAGCAGCGGCCTTTTAAGCCGTTGGTCGTGGGTTCGAATCCCACCCAACCCACCACTTCAAATCCTCAGAAAAAGCCCGTCATTCCTGGCGAAAGCCCACTTCTTGGCGTTCCGCTGTCAATCAGGTCCAATGGACTCGAAATACGCCCAATGCCCGGAAAATGACAACTACTGGCAAATCCAAGAAAACCGGCGCCGGCTCCTCCGA
>JAJXSS010000472.1 GCA_021784455.1 Planctomycetota bacterium | reverse complement strand
AGGCCCGTCCTCTTGGCGGGGATGTAGTTGGAGATATCCGGTGCGACCGGCACGCAATCAGGAATGCCCCGTTTCATCGCGGTCAGAAAGCGCTCTCGGGAGGTCATCACTGGGTCGTTCCTTTACGGGAGGGCCGCGGACCGATGCCCCAGCCAGGGCTCGGGGGGCGACGCTTGGCGCCCAGCGGTATCCGGTCGTCGCGCAAGGCCGCTTTGATCACCTTGGCCCGCCGGGTTTCATAGGTCACAGGCTTGGGGTAGGGCATGCCCTCACGCCAGAAAGTGTTGCCGTATTCCAGGCTCCAGCCGTTCCACTCGCGGAAGGCGTGATAGCACCAGGACCAGTGCCGCTGATTGAGCAGGCTGGTGACATCGGCCAGCCACTGCGCGGCATCCCCGTCCGGGGCCCAGCGCACGGCACTGAACTCGCCTGCGAAAATGGGCACGCCCCACTCCTGCTGGAAGCGGTCGATGGGGGCCAGGCAGGCGGCCAGGGCGGCCTTGTTCCATTCCTTGCCGTCGATCACGCCCGGATAGTGCACGTTGATCTTCGTCAGGGCATGGGCCAGGTCGGTGTTCACCGTGTCGTAGACGCCCTGGTGCGTAAAGGCGTGCGGCTCGTAAAAGTGGAAGCTGTAGATCACCCGCGGGTCGGGCAAGGGCACAAGATTGGTAAAGCCGGCGGGATCACCCCAGGGACCGGGCTCATAGATGATCCACACTTTGGGGTCCACCGCGCGGATGGTCCTGATGATCTGAAGGGCGATCGGGCGCCACTGGCGGGGCGGGCCCATCTGGGCCGGATCCACCGGCTCGTTGTACAGGTCATAGCCGTAGATAGCATCGTGGTAGGGCAAGAGACGCTGGGCCAGGTCTTTCCAAACCCGGCAGAAGACCGACTCCAGGTCCGGCTGCTTCCAGAGGTCGCTGCTGTTGTGTGCCACCGAGGCGTTGGCGAGCGGCGGGTTGGATAGCACCAGCACCACCTGGATGCCGGCTGCGTGGGCGTTTTGGACCTCCTTGACGACGTCATCCAGTATTTGCGGCCAGATGCTCCATACCTCCTGGTGTTGGTCCCGGGCGATGGCCCCCGGATCCAGACTCAGGCGGACAAGGCGGGCGCCCCATTTGCGGGCGTCCTCAAAGAAGGCCCGGTCGTGACGGGTCCCGCGATCCACCCCCCCGATGTTGAAGCCGCGCAGGACCGGCGGGGCATCCTGTCGCTGCTGGGCCGGAACGATGATTTTCTTCAGTTTTGTCAGTTCGGCCGCCGACACCACCGGCGGCAGGCTCCGGGCCTCCAGCCTGAGGTCGCGGATTTCCCAGACCCCGCTGACCGGGGTTGCCCCCGATTCGATCCGGGCCACGATCTGTACGCTCCGCGTATCCGGCAGGGGCTCGTACGTCCCCTGGAAACGGGTCCATGTGGCCGCCTTTTCCGCCCCCATCACGGCGATGGCCGATTGGACCGGCCCCCAGCCCCGGCCATCGCACAGGCCCAGCCCCAGTTGACCCTTCTGGCCCGCGGCGGCCGGCAGGAAGCGCGACTCAAAACTCAACACGTACACAAAGCCCGCCCGCGGGGCATCCACCGGACGCGGCACGAGCGCCAGCACACCATAATTGTTGCCCGTGTGCTGGTGCAGGGTCACCACCACCGTGCCCGCCTGTGCGGCGCGGGCCGTACAACCCGGGCAAGTCAGGACCCGCAGATTCAGAGACGGAATCGTCAGAACTTGTGCGTAGGAGCCAGCGGAGGGGGATGGGATCTCGGCACCCTCCACGCCGGCGCCCCAGCGCCCCCCCAAACCCAACCATCCGCTTAGGATTAACAGAACCGATATTACGTGTTTCATGGTCACTGCTCCTGGATCGCGTACAAAACCCCGAGGCGTGGCACCGCGGGGTGTGCCATGGCAGGGCCGACTGTTGCGGCTAAGAAACCTCAGTGGCAGGGGGGGGTCATTCCGCGCTTACCGTGGCGCTGAAGTTGTCGATCTTGCTCTTGGCCGTCTGCCCGTAACCGCTGAAGCCCGCTGCGCGGGTGGCGGGGGTGAAGTGCTTGTCCGACAGCATAAAGTGCTTGACCACCGGCACGCCGTTGACCCAGGCCTGAACCGAGTTGTCCGCCGCATGGTATTCGAGGGCCAGATGGTTCAAGGCGTCGCGGTGGAAGACCTTGGCCGTGCCGCCACCCATCTCCACCTTGTTGTTCTTGCCCCGGTACCCGGCGAAAGCCTGCCAGCCGCCCCCGTTGTTTAGAAGCAGGAAGATCCCATCCCCCCAGGTCGCCTCGCCCTTGTCGCCCAGGCCGACCGCCAGCCAGGAGCCGGCTTTGCTGGCCGCCGTGGGCAGCACATCCGCCTCGACGCGGATCACCTTGCCCGCCGGCAGGGGCACCTTAGCGACAAAAGTGTCGCCTCGGCTGAGTTGGATGTAGCCGTTGTCGGCCGTGCCACCCAGCACGACCACGGGTGAAGCCGTCCACGTGGCCTCGCCGCTGGTAGTGACCAGGCCGTTCAAGCGCGCCCCCGCCGTGCGCCCCGGCCCCTGGAGACTGAACGTGTCAGCGATCTGGGTCTTGGACGCGAGGGGGGCGCCCCAGGCGGTTCCCGACAAGGCCACAGCGACGAGACCAATAAGCTTCCAGTTCATGTTGTACATCCTGGGGAATGTTGGGGGGTTTGATGATGACCAAGGCACCGGTCCACGACTCTGGTTTCGGCCGGTCTCTCATGGAATGCCGGTCCGGCCGGCGTTTCACTTGCCCCACATGTTCAAATCGCTCTCCGCCACTGAGCGGGGCACCGACTGGGCGTGGCCATCGAACATGACCACATTGGTGAACCCCGGCCCGCCCTGCACATGCCGGTTGAAAACCATGTGTACAGGGTATAAGCCGCCATCCAGCGAGGGGAAGTGCGTCCAGTAGGTCAGGCAATCGGTCAAGAGCACCAGACTCGATGGCGACCGGCCGACATCCAGGGGCGAATCCATGTTGATCTGGGCCCCTTTGAACAGTTCCCAGGAGCGCGGGGTGCCATCATTGGTTTCACCCCAGATGCTTTGGGGCACCCCGTAGCTGTTCCAGAACCAGCCCGCGTTGGGCACGCTGGCCGGATCGATATACGTGCTGTCGGTCCCACATTCGCCGCCCAGATACAGGAGATTGGCCCAGGTCACCCGGTCC
>JAJXSS010000471.1 GCA_021784455.1 Planctomycetota bacterium | reverse complement strand
TGCTTACTGTGCTACAGGTGGCACGATTTCAACAATCGCAAAGGATCGTGTCATAGGGCCCAACCCCCGGTTTGCGCTTCAAACCCGATCCTTGGGATTGAACGGCCGCGCCACCTTGAAGGCGCGTTTGCCCTTGAACTGGCCCAGGTTGCCGATGTATTTGCGGCGGCCTTCGACCAGCAGGGTCAGTGGGGCCATGGCGGGCTTTTCGGTGACGATGATGTCCCCCTTCTGCAGACGCACCAGGTCCCCCAGCTTGATGGTGGTGTTGGCCAGGATGCCTGTGAGCGTGAGGCGGGCCATCTCCAATTGCCCGGCCATGCGTTTGGATAGCTGGTCATCGCGGTCCTTGCGCTTGTAGGCGGCCCAGGACTGGTTGGAGAGTTTTTCGATCACCGGCTCGATGACGTTGTAGGGGATGCACAGGCTCATGGTGCCCGCCCGGCCCCCCATCTTGAGCTCAAAGCCCACCACCACCACCACCTCATTGGGCGGCACGATCTGGACGAGTTGCGGGTTGCTCTCGGTGTCCAGAAGCTTGAAGGTGAGCGGCAGCACATTGCCCCAGGCATCCTTGAGGGCGGCCATGGCCCGGTCCAGGATCTTGTTGACCAGACGCAGCTCGATGGCGGTCAGCGGCCGCTGGGGGATGAACAGATCGGCATTGGAGCCGCCCAGGAGGCGATCGATCACCGGGTAGATGATCAGCGGGCTGATCTCCAGGCACATATTGCCATCCAGCGGCTCGGCCGCCAGCAGGTTGAAGCAGGTGGGGTTGGGCAGCGAGTGGGTGAACTCGCTGAAGGTCATCTGCTCGATGGAGGCGACTTTGACTTCGATGATGGTGCGTAAGAAGCCCGAGAGCGAGGCCCCGAAGTTGCGGGCAAAACCGTCGTGCAGGTTCTCCAGGGCCCGCATCTGGTCTTTGGAAACGCGTTCGGGCCGCTTGAAGTCGTAGGGGCGGACTTCCACATCGGCCTGCCCCACGGGGCGATTGCGCGAGAAGATGCGCGTGGGGGCGGTGACCTCCGGCTGGGGCGCCTGCCCGCCATCGACGGCAGCCAGCAGGGCATCGACTTCAGCTTGATCAAGGATTTCCGCCATACGCTTGCTCGGACCGGGTCAAGGCGCAGCCTGCCTGTGGGCACTCATCATCGTTATCGGGCACGAGCGGCCATCCTCTGCAAAACCCCGGATCCTTTGGATCGCGTAGAATCCTCCATTGGGTCGCGACAGGAGTTACACTTGCGCCGTCATTTTTGGTTGCCGATGGTGGTTCTGGTGGTTCTGGCCGGCTCGGGGCGTGCCGCGGAGTCGGCGGTGTTGCGGGCCCGGGCGTTCTGGGACCACCCCCAGGTTCACGCCGGTGATCGGCCGGTACTGGCCGTTGTACTCGATGTCGAACCCGGCTGGCATATCTACCCGGACAAGGCCCAGGCTCGATCGGCCAACGGCTTTACCCCCATTCCTACCGAAATGACCGTAACCCAGGCGCCGGCGGGCCTGGTGTTCGAAGCCCCGCAGTTTCCGCCTCCGCATCCGGTCACGGTGTCGTGGGATCCGGCCCATCCGTTCACGGTGCCGGTCTATGATGGGCGCGTCACGGTGTACCTTCCCGCCCAAGTGGCTTCGGGAACGAGTCCGGGGGCACTCGATGTGCAACTGACGCTGGATTATCAAGCCTGCGATGACCATCAGTGCCTGCTGCCGGCCCGCGAGGTGATTGCGGCGCCCCTGCAGGTGGTGGCCGCCGCGACGCCGGTGGCGGCGGCCAACGGCGCGTACTTCCGGGGCTATCACCCGGGCGGGACGATTGCCGCCGGGGGGCAGGTACACTTCGACCTGTTTGGATGGTCGTTTGTGCTGGGGGTATCCGGGTTGTGGGGGTTGATAGGCCTCTTGCTGGTGGCGGGCGTGGGGGGATTCCTGCTGAATTTGACGCCCTGCGTGCTGCCGGTGATTCCTTTGAAGATCATGTCCCTGGCCCGGGCGGCGGTGGACAGCCGGGGACGGTGCCTGGCCCTGGGGGCGAGTCTTTCCCTGGGCGTGGTGGTGTTCTGGGTGGCGCTGGGGGCGGCCATCGCCCTATCGGTGGGCCTGCTGGCGGGTTCGGCGGCGGGAGCCGGCGGGATCCGGGCGGCCAACCAGCTTTTCCAGTATCCATGGTTCACTATCGGGGTGGGGGTGATTATTGGCGTGATGGGGCTGGGGATGCTGGGACTGTTCAGCACCAGTTTGCCGCAGTGGGTGTACCGGTTCCAGCCGCGGCACGACACGCTGGCCGGGGCCTTCGGGTTTGGCATTCTGACGGCCGTGCTTTCGACCCCTTGCACCGCCCCCTTTATGGGCGCCGCGGCGGCATGGGCGGTGACGCGGCCCCCGGGAGTGGCGCTGGCTACGTTTGCGGCTATCGGCACCGGCATGGCGCTGCCTTATCTGCTGCTGGCGGCTTTCCCGGGGGTGGTCAGCCGCATGCCGCGGGCGGGGCCGGCGGGCGAACTGATCAAGCAGGTGATGGGGCTTCTGATTCTGGCGGCGGCGGCCTATTTTGTAGGAACGGGCCTGTCCGGGGCTCTGGTATCCCCGCCCGACCCGCCCAGCCGGGCGTACTGGTGGGTGGTGGCCGGTGCGTTGGCCGCGGCCGGGGGCTGGCTGGCCTGGCGCGTGTGGCGTATCACCCGCAGGCGGTGGCCGCGTCTGGTTTTTACGCTGGTGGCTCTGGGGTTGGTGGCCGTGGCGGGGCACATTGCCGCCCACTTCACCTCTTATGGACCGATCCCCTGGGTGTATTACACGCCCCAGCGTCTGGCCGCGCTCAACGGCCCCACGGCCAAAGACCCCCGGCCGGTGCTCATGGACTTCACGGCCGAGTGGTGCCTCAACTGCAAGGCCCTGGAGGAGACGGTTCTGCGCAACCAACGTCTGGTAAAGCTCTTGCGCGATGGCACTGTGGTTCCCATGAAGGTGGATCTGACGGGCGACAACCCGGCGGGTAACGCCCGGCTGCGGGCCTCGGGGCGGTTGACAATTCCGCTGCTGGTGGTGCTGGCGCCCGATGGCCGGGAGGTTTTCAAGAGCGATTTTTATACTCCAGAAGAAGTCCTGGCCGCCCTGGCCAAGGCAGGACGATAGCCCACGGTTGCCGGGGCTGTTGCGGGATCAAATAACCCGATTAACTTTTGATTGGGGGGGGGGT
>JAJXSS010000470.1 GCA_021784455.1 Planctomycetota bacterium | reverse complement strand
GTCGCTACCCACGCGCTGACCATTGATCGAAAGCTCGTAGTGCCCCAGGGCCGCCACGTACGCCCGCGCCCGCCGCACGACACCGCCCAGCGTCAGGGTCTTGCGTAACATCGGACAAGCCAGCGGCTTGCCGCTGGCATCCATCAATCCCGAACTGATCCATTGGGCCTGCCAGTCGCTCTTGTGCAGCAGGCCCATTTCCCAGAAGGCCGCCGCACTCCAGCGTGTGGGCTCCTCGCCGCCGCTCCAGGTACGCACCTTCCAGTAGCAGCGCTGCCGCGACTGGAGCTTCGGCCCCCCATATTCCACA
Organism: Planctomycetota bacterium; assembly: GCA_021784455.1. GTDB lineage: Bacteria > Planctomycetota > Phycisphaerae > Phycisphaerales > Phycisphaeraceae > JAJXSS01. The sequence goes on along the minus strand of JAJXSS010000470.1, from coordinate 2,891 downwards.
TGGATGCTCTGGCTGCCCGGCACCTTGCCAGAGTCCCACAGATCAGCCTGATCCCACTCCAACTTCTCCAGGCTGCTGGCCACCAATACCTGCCAGGCACTCTGGCGGCACCCGCGCGTATACCGCGGGTCGTTTACCAGCCACGACAGGCGGGGTCGGGCTACATCGATCCCCAGCGGATTCGCACCATACTCGCACTTCAAACCCAGCGGCCCGTAGACCGATGTCAGACTCGCATGCACCATTAGAGGCTCCTTCGTATTCTTGCGCCCCGGCGGGGCTTGCCGATCCTTTCAGCCGCCCGGTTGGCACCGCAAACCAGACACCAGGGAGGGTGCCTTCCGTCGCTTCCGTCTGCTCCGGGGCGACAAGATCATGGCACAGCGGCAAGGTTTTGGCCACTGGGCCAGTTAACCGAACCCCACTGAGCCGCGGAGTCTCACGGACGTGCGGGTTGGTCGCAACCCTCCAGCACTCGCCTTCGAAGCCTTGCCGCCCGGTGCTACAATCTCCCCTTGAAAGCGGCCCACCGCCTGTATGCCCGACCCATACGAGCCAACCTCGCCTGCGCATCCCTCCCTGGAGGGCATGCATGGCTCGGTGGCCGTGCCGCCGATCTCAGCCAGTTTCTGGCGGCAATTCCGCGCCTTTTTCGGCCCGGCCCTGCTGGTCAGTGTGGGCTACATGGACCCGGGCAACTGGGCCACCGACCTTCAGGCCGGGGCCGAGTTCAAGTACGGTCTGTTGTGGATCGTGGCCGTTTCCAGCCTGATGGCCATCTTCCTCCAGGTGATCGCCGCCCGCCTGGGCATCGTCACCGGCAAGGATCTGGCCCAGGCCAGCCGCGACTATCTGCCCCGATGGACACGCTGGCCCAACTGGCTCAGTTGCGAGCTTGCCATCGGGGCCTGCGACTTGGCCGAGGTGCTCGGGAGCGCCGTGGCCATCAAGCTCCTGTTTGGCATTCCCCTGCTCTGGGCAGTCATCATTACCGCCTGCGATGTCATACTGCTGCTGTCGCTGCAGTCGATGGGCATGCGCATGATCGAGGCTTTCATCGGCGTGCTGGTGCTGACCATCGCCGGCTGCTACTACATCGAGATCTTCGTTCTGCCCCAGATCCGGCCTGATTTTGCGGAAATGGGCCGCGCCCTGCTGACCCCCGGCTTCCGCCAGGCCGGCATGGTGTACCTGGCCATCGGCATCATCGGCGCCACCGTCATGCCCCACAACCTTTATCTGCACTCGGCCCTGGTGCAGACGCGCCGCCTTCAGGCCGATGAGGCTTCCATCCGCCGGGCCGTCCGGCTCAATACCCTCGATTCCATCCTCGCCTTGTCGGGGGCATTCCTGGTTAACGCGGCCATCGTGGTCCTGGCCGCGATCGTGTTTTTCGGCCACAGTTCCGTCCCGCTCGGCCATGGCCAGGTGGTGGTCTTGACGCCCGATTCCGACTGGATCCAACTGGCCTACATCACCCTGGCCCCGCTCTTGGGCACCGTGGCCGCCAGCCTCCTGTTTGCGGTGGCCCTGCTGGCCAGCGGCCAGAGCAGCACCGTCACCGGCACCCTGGCCGGTCAGGTGGTCATGGAAGGCTTCATGCACTGGCGCATCCGGCCGTGGGTGCGGCGCATGATCACCCGCGTGGCCGCCATCCTGCCCGCCATCGTGCTTATCGCCCTGCGCGGCGATAACAGCGTCAATGACCTCTTGACACTCAGCCAGGTCATCCTGGGCATCCAGCTTCCTCTGGCCATGTTCCCGCTGCTGTACTTCACCAGCCGCCGCCGTTACATGGGCCGCCATCGTCTGGGCGTACTCTTGCTCACGGCCGGGTGGCTGACCGCGATTCTGATTACCGCCCTGGATCTGTACGGCCTGCCCGGGTCCGTCGCCGAGGCCTGGCACATCGTGTCCGGCCGTTGAGGTAGAAACGAGCCCGGCCCTGTGCAACGATGAATGCGGAGTCCCCCTATGTACAAGCGAATTATGGTCACCCTGGACGCCACCTCGGCCGACAAAACGATCCTGCAGCACATCCGGCCGCTGGCCCGCCTGTGCAAGAGCCAGATCGTCCTGCTGCACGTGGCCGATGGCTGGGCCGCCCGCACCTACGGCCCCGAAGCCGTCAGCCGCGAGATCACGGAGGATCGGGCCTACCTGGCCAAGGTCCGCGCCGAACTCCAGACCGATGGCATCCCCACTGAGGCCCAACTGGCCTACGGGGACCCGGTCCAGGAGATCACCCGCTGGGTTAATCGCGAGCATTGCGATCTGATCGCCATGAGCACCCACGGCCACCGCCTGCTGGCCGACCTGTTTCTGGGCACCACCGCCCACAAGGTGCAGCACCTCGTCAACGTCCCCGTCCTGCTCTTAAGGGCCAAGGAGCGGAATCGGTAAAGATGCGTAGGTCCGCGCTCCCCCGGACATCTTCCGGCGGGCCCTGCTGAGCCCGCCCACCGCCCTGCACCTTGACGTTCCCCCCTGTGGCCTCCTATCCTTCCCCTCAAACTGAACCGCCTTATCGCGAGTGGCCGAGGGAACAGGCCCGTTGAAGCCACCGCAACCCCTCCGCCCCCACCCCCGCCCCGAAAAATATCGAGGGTTACGCGGGCAATTTCCGGGGGTGGGGGGGTGCGAAAGCCTGCCCCGGCAACGGGGAACGATAAGAAGCGCAACCGATCTTCCCATCGGATCTGCCACCCCTTCTTATCGCGTATGAGAAGGGGTTATTGTTTATGGGCTTCGTACGAGCACTGAGATGCAAGGAATGCGGGGCCGAATTCCCCGCCGAGCCGCGCACGGTCTGCGAGGCTGACTTCGGACCGCTCGAAGTAGCCTACGACTACGACCGCCTGCGCGGCCGGGTCAGCCGCAAGTCCATCGAA
>JAJXSS010000469.1 GCA_021784455.1 Planctomycetota bacterium | reverse complement strand
GATTGGGGCCAGCCGTTGTCACACCGCCAAAGGCGGCGCAAGTACCCACCCCCACGCAATACCGCGCTTTAGCTGCCAACCGCCGCACCCAGTCGATCATCGGCACGTCCGTGCCGGCCAGTACATGGAAGCGCCCCGTCCTGTGCGGACCGCGCAAGAGCGATCCTTCAACACACAAAATGTCGAGGGGCTCATCGCCGACAATGATAGTTTCTAGTAAGTCGACCAGTTCGTGAGCGCTGGCCTCGCTCAGGGAGGGGTGCCAAAGCAAACGAATGCCCGCCAACTCCAACGCGCTGATAAGATCCGACCCCTCGGCGCAGAGCAAAGACATGCTGCACCCACCACAACCTCCGGATTGCAGCCACAGTACCTTCATTTCCTGCCTGCCTTCGTCCGTGTTCGCCGTCGCATGGATGTCAACCTCCTCCGCCGGGACGAACAGAGGGCAACTCCACACGAAATACTGCACCACCCTGGTAATGGCTGCGGGCCTTCAGGCGCCCGCCATGCTCGTTGACGATGCCGTAACTGATCGCCAACCCCAGGCCCGTGCCAGAACCTACAGGCTTGGTGGTAAAAAAGGGGTCAAAGATCCGCACCAGATCATCCTCGGCAATGCCGGGACCGAAGTCGCGAACTTCCAGCCAGACCACGCCTCCTTCCTCGCCACCACGGATCTCCAGGTGAGGATGCTCCAGGTCGGCCATCGCATCTAATGCGTTCTGCACGAGGTTCATCAGGACCTGCTGGATCTGTCCGGCGTGGCCGAATACCCGCAGCGGGACGGTCAGATCGTAATCCACCTCCAGGGCTTCCGGACCACCATTGCTCACCCAATGCACCGCCCGTCCCAATACCGGCTCCACATCGAAGAGCGCGTATTCCCCCTGCTGTCCTGATGAAAACTGACGCAGTCCCTGGACAATATCCCGTACCCGTTCGGCCCCCTCCATGGTGCCGGTAATGAGGGGGGACAGGTCATCGAGGATACGGTCGATGCGCAATTCTCCCCGCAGCCGGTCCTGCTCCACCCTCGAACCCTGTTCATGGCAGAAGGCAATGTAGCAGGTCAGCCGCTGGGTGTAGCGCTCCAGCGCATGGACGTTGCCGTAGATAAAGCTGATGGGGTTGTTCAGTTCGTGGGCCACCCCAGCCACCAGGCGACCAAGGGAGGCCATCTTTTCCGACTGCACGAGTTGCTGCTGGGCAGTCTTCAACTCGGTGTGGGCCTGGTTCAGGGCCCGATAAGCCTTGTGCAACTCACCAACTGGTCTGCCCAAGAGTACCATACCCACTAATCGCCCCCGATGGTCATAGCGGGATGTACAGTTGAGGTCCACCGGGATGGGTTCGCTACGACCGCGCAACTGTAGTGCGCAATCTTGTATAGCCTTGTCACGGATGCACTGCGCGAAACCGTCGACTAACATCTGACTGTCTTCGGTGAAGAGGGATTGGAAAGGGCGGTCCAGTAATTGATCTGCCGACAGCCCGGTCAGGTCCTCCAGTGCCCGGTTCACTTGCTGAATGGCGCCCGTAAGGTCGCAGACAATGAGTACATCCGTCATGGAGGCCAAGATACTAGCGAGGAAATGTTGCGCGTCCTCCAAGGCACCGTTTTTTTTCTCCAGCTCCACTTGGTAGCGAACGAGGTCGGCATAAGTCTCATCCATCTTATGGATTACATCAATCCAAACTATCTCTTGGGCGTCAAAAGGAAAAACGTCGCTCACTTCCCCTACAGCCAAAGCATTGCTATGTTCGTAGCCTGCGCTAGATGAACCATCCTTGCGATCGGTGTCGATAAAGTGGGTCATAAAATCATTCACCGTGTTGAACTGTACGTAGGTATATATCAAAATGACCTGCGTTTAAAGTCCGACAGGCTACCCAAATTCCGCGATTGAAGCAGGCGACTATGGTGCGATGGGGAGGGAGCAGGTTTTCGGCAAGATTTAGGGTCGTGCGCGACGATATATTCAGCGATATATCACTGATTGCGGTGGTTTTTGCGCGGGATTCGGGTATAAGAACCCTGCCAATCCGGGCGTCGGGCAGCGATGTCCATCGTGCAGTGCGCGATCCTGGTGGTGCTTGTCCTTACGCGCCGGTCATCCGGGTGCAGGGTCGTGAATGAAGGCGTAAGCGCGGCTCCGAATGGCCGCAAAGTCTTCTGCAACAGTTGCCGCCACCTTCAGGACCCAGGTACCAGCATGGCGGATCAGGCGGCCCGGTATTTGAAATAGCCGCCAGCGCACGGTGGCCACCCGATGCCGCTGCCAGCCTTCGCCGAGGGCCGAGTGTTTGAAGAGCACGAACAGATTGTGGGCGATGACCCCGATTCGGAAGAAGGCCGCATTAGCGCTCTCTTGGCCGCAAGGCATCCGTTCCATGCCGAAGCCGATTTTGAGTTCCTTGATGCCATTCTCGGAATGTTCACCCCGCTGGCGGTACCAGATCAGCACATCGGCGGTACTGCCCGTGCGGTTGCTGGCAATGACGTGGTAATGGGGCCGGTCTTCTTCCAGCAGTTCCGCCTGATGGTGATACCGCACTACGATGAGACGGAAGGCTTTGTGGGTATGCTCCATGCTGTGCACGGTCTCGGCTACGGCGCAATCGGCATACTGGGTCCAGGCGGAATCTGGAATGGCGGCGATGGCTGCCAGCGTCGGGGCATCCAGTTTGCCGCCGATGGCGAAGGTCTTGCCGGTCTCTTCGCAGTAATTGAACAGATCGGCCTGATAGCTGGCGGAGTCCGCACGGACGGACGTAAGGGTATGGTCTTTGGGCAGGCGCGCTTGGCAGGCTTTGACGAAATCAAGATTGGCGCTGGCCGGAGCGACATTCCCGGCCCGGAAGTCGTCGTGGATCACCACCCCGGCTTCGGCCAAGTGCCCCACCATGGGCATGTAGCCCCGTTCCCCTTTGTAGGTCCAGGCCGCATCCCGTTTCTCCGCAACAATCTGGGTGGCATCGATATCCAGGGTGTGGGTCCGGCGTTCCAGCTTGCGCAGGCGCTGGGCCACGATCCGGCGGTTCACCCGGTCCAGCCCCGCCAGACCTGCTCCTTCTCCGGTGCAGCGCAGCCAGTCTCCTGCCGCGTCCGTGCTGGGTAAAGTATCCAGATGCAGCAGGCTGCGTAAGCCCTTATCCATATGGATCATCCGCAGATCCTCCAGAGTTTATGGCGCAGATCGTTTGA
>JAJXSS010000056.1 GCA_021784455.1 Planctomycetota bacterium | reverse complement strand
CGGCGGCGAGAGCGAGCGCCTCCTGCTCGACCCGCAGACGCTCCGGCCGGTCGAGGTCATCGTGGTGGATGACGGCTCGAAGGATGACAGCGCCGCCACGGTCCGCCGCTATGAAAAGGAGGCGGCCGGCCTCGTCCATCTGGTGCCGCAGGCCAACGCCGGCGAGCCCGCGGCCCGCAATGCGGGGATACGGCACAGCCGCGGGGATTGGGTGGCCATGCTGGATGCCGATGACTGGTGGGACCCCCGGAAACTGGAGTTACAGGCGCAGGCGGCTATCGCGGCCGGCCCCGACTGTGTCCTGGTGCACACCGGCGGCTACAAGCACCTGCCCGATGGCACGGTGGTCGAGAGCGACCTGGCGGCCGCCGGCCGGCGCACGGGCTGGTGTACCCAGGCCCTGCTGGAGCCGGTGAGCATCGGCCACCCCTCGATCATGATCCGCCGCACCGCCCTGGAAGAGATCGGCGGCTACGACCCCGCCTTCCGTCAGTCCTGCGATATCGACCTGTACTTCCGCCTGTCGGCCGTGGGCACCTTCGCCTTCGTGCCCCAGCATCTGTTGCACTATCGCGTGCATGAGAGGCAGATGAGCAGCAGCCAGATCGACCAGATCCCCTTCCATCACAAGGCGGTACACAAGTTCTTCGCCGATCATCCGGACATGGAGGCCAGGATTGGCCCAGCCCATATCCAGGGGGCCCTGGCCCGGCACGTGGAAGTGAAGCTAGAAAGCCTGTATTGGAAACGCCATCTGACCGAGTTCCGCAAGCTGCTGGCTTACGCGCACGAGAATCACCTGGACAGTCCCGCCATTGCCCGCTGGCGCCGCAAGGCCCGCTGGCCGGACTGGGTGGTCAACCTGAAGGAGAGATTAATTGGTTAGGGTACGTTCGGGCTTGCCCCAACAGCCTGGAGCCGTCGGGGACCCCATGCGTTCGGGCAAGCCCGAACCTACTCCCGACCGATCAACGCCCATGGACCTCACTCTCGCCATCTGCACCTACCGCCGGCCGGAGCTGCTGCAAGCGGCCCTGGCGTCGCTGGCGGCCTGCGCCCGGCCCCAGGGGCTGGCGTGGGAACTGGTGGTGGTGGACAACGCGGCCGAATCGGCCGTCGCTGATATCGTCCAGGATGGCACCCGCCGGTTCCCCCAGGTGCGCTACGTGGCCGAGCCGGTGCTGGGCACCAGCCACGCGCGGAACCGGGCCGTGGCCGAGGCTCGCGGGCCGGTGGTGCTGTTCACCGATGATGATGTGAGGTTCGATCCGCAGTGGCTGGTGGCGATGGCCCGGGCCATACAAGGCCATCCCGAATGCACCTTCTGGGGCGGCCGGGTCGAACCGCTCTGGCCGGAGGGTGTAACCGCTCCGGTGTGGTTCGATCCCGCCCAGTGCCCCCTGCTGGGCGACACGATCGTGCAGTACCGCTGTGGCACAACGCCCCGGTCCTGGTCGCCCCAGACCGACCTGCCCTTTTTCACCGCCAACCTGGCCCTGCGCGTGGACGCGGTGAAGCAGGCCGGCGGCTTCGATCCATCGGTCGGCCACCGGGGCGCCGTGCGCATGGGCATGGAAGATAGCCTGCTGGTGGAAGCCCTGGCCGGGGCGGGCGGGCTGGGCTGGTACGCCGCCGATGCGGTGGTCTATCACCCCGTACCGGCGGAGCGGCTGACCAAGGTCTACGCCCGCCAGTTCGTGCGCCGCCAAGCGTGGATGAGCATTGCCTTCCTGCTGCGCCGGGGCAAGCTTCAGCGCCCCCCGCGCTGGCTATACCGGGCGGCCGCCCAGGGCATGCTGGGGGGCGCGGTCCGCTGGGTGGGGGGCGCTGTGACCCTGAACCCCGCCCAGCGCTTCGCCGGGGAATTGCACCTGCGCTACAACGCGGCCAGACTCTACGAAGCGGCCCGGTGGCACCGCCCGTAGGTCGGCAACCGATTGCGTGCAATGGATTGCGGCGTCTTGCTGGGCGTCTATAATTCACCATGAAAGGACCCGGGCCCATGCTGGACGAACTGAAGGAACTGCTGCGCAGGCAACCATTTGAGCCCTTCCGCATCGTCATAAACAGCGGCGATCGGTATGAGGTCCAGAATCCGCAGAATGTGGCTCTGGGGCAGGCCAAACTGGGAATCTTCCCGCCCGGCACCGACCTCTGGATCGTGCTCCGCCTCAACCAGATCATTTCCCTGGAATCCGCCGGTCAGGCGGCTTAGGGGCTCCATTGCCCTACGACGTCTCCGTCATCATCCCCACCTTCAACCGCGCCGCCTACATTGCCACGGCCCTGGATTCGGTCATCGGCCAGACCATCCTGAGCGAGGGGGCGCGGATCGAGGCCGCCATCGTGGATGACGGCTCGACCGATGACACCGCCCAGGTCGTGGCGCCCTATCTGGAGAGGTACGCCGACGGCCACGGGCCGCTGCGTTTGACCTACACCCGCCTGGAAAAGCAGGGCGTCGTCACTGCCCGTAATACCGCCTTGGCCCGGACCAACGCGCCGCTGGTGGCCTTCCTCGATTCGGATGACTACTGGGCCCCGGCCAAGTTGGAAAAACAGATTGTCATCCTGGCCCGCGATGAAAGCGTGGGTGTGGTGCATACATCGTTCCTGTATGTCAACCAGGATGGCTTCATCACCGGGCAGGGCGGCGAAGGGGGCGAGCGGCCGGACAACCCCGTCGTGGGCCGGTGCCTGCGCCCGCTTTTGGGCGAGGACCTGGTGATCTTTTCCAGCGTGCTCATACGCCGCGAGGTCATCAATGCGGCCGCCCGGGCTGAGACCCATGGCCTGCCGTTCGATCCGCGCTGGACCAACGCCCAGGATTACGACCTGCTGCTGCGGGCCGCCCGGCTGACGGGATATGCCTACCTCGCCCAGCCCCTGACTTTCTATCGCCTCCATGATGCCCACGGGGCCATGGGCAACCTGCCGCGGGCTTTCGGCTTCCACGCCCGGGTGCAGATGGATTTCACCAGGCGCTGGGGGAAGGAAACCGGAATCACCGAAGACGAAGGCCGGGCGCAGGCCCGCGAGTTTCTGCTGGGCCGGGCTCGCGGCCAGTTCTGGCAGCGCCATCTGGAAACGGCCCGCCAGCTTTGTGCCCTGGCCGAGGAACTGGGGTTGACCGATGAACGCTTTGCCAAGCTGGCCCGCCAGACCGCCCGCCCGCTGTGGCTGTACCGTATCAAGGACACGGTGGATCGCCTGCTGGGCAAGGGATCGCGGTCCTGAGGGAGTGTTCTGGGATGGGTGCCACTCGTGGCACGCGATGGTGTTCAGCGGAGAAATCAGGTGACCCTCAAGGTCCTGTACACAGCCCGAGCCCCCTTCATCAGCGGCGCTGAACGCGCGCTCCTTTCGATGCTGCGTCATCGCCCCCGCCCCCGCCCCCGCCCCCGGAATGGCAGAGGCGGGGACGTGGAAGCACGCCTCGTTTTGGGCCACGATACCAAGCTGGTCACCCTGGCCCGCCAGATCGATGTCCCGGTGGACATCGCGGCCTTTCCCAAACGCTCCAAGTTCGGCTTCTTCGTTTGGCGGCGCTCCGTGCGCCGCCTTGAACGAATCATCCGCGAATTCCAGCCCGATATTCTCCATGCCAACGATGTGCCCAGCGCCCAAGCCATGAGCGTGCTGGGGGCCCGCCTGGGCATCCCGCGGGTCGTTCACGTGCGCTGGGGCATCACCGGCCGCGATCTGGCCTGGTGGGCCCGGGCCGGGGCCGAGCACATAATCTGCATCAGCCAGTGGGTTAAGGACCAGTTGGGTGATCGATCCGACACGCCCCTGGCCCGGTCCGCCATCGACATCCTTCCCGACGCCGTGGATTGGCCCGCCGCGCAGGGAACTCCGGCCCCGGGTCAATCTGAAATCTTAAATCTGCAATCTGAAATCACCCTCGGCTTCGCCGGCCAGCTCATTCCCGCCAAGGGCCTGGACCTCGTCATCGAAGCCCTGGGCCTGCTGCCGCCCCCGGCCCGGCCACGGCTCCTGATCGCGGGCGAAGACACCCAGGCCCAAGGGGCCTACAAGGCCCAGCTTCAGGCCCTGGCCCAGACCCGCGGTGTGGCCGACCGGATCGAGTGGCTGGGCTTCCTCCCGCACGTTTCTGATCTCTACAAGCAGGTAGATGTGGTGGTGTGCCCCTCGCGCGTCGAGCCCCTGGGTCTGGTCCCGCTGGAGGCGGCCGAATTCAGCCGCCCGGCCCTCGCCAACCGCATCGGCGGCCTGGCCGAGACGATCGTGGATGGTCAGACCGGCTGGCTCGTCGAGCCCACCCCGGCGGCCTGGGCCCAGGCCCTCACGCAACTGACCGACCGCCCGGCCCTCGCCCGCCTGGGAGCCAATGCTCATGCCCGCGCGGCCGAAATCTACACGCCAGGGGTCTACTGGGACAAACTGCTGGACATCTACAACGCCGCCGCCCGAAGCGACGTGTAAGTTTCGTCTTGCCTGAAGGCGTTAGGCGAGAGATGGCATAGGATGGACCGGTTGGCTCGAACCTACGCGAGTGCGGTCACCACCGGCAGCACCACCTTGTCCCAGGCGTAGCGGTCGGCCTGGGCCCGGGCGGCCGCCTGGCGCTGGGCGGCGGGGATGGCCAGAAGCTGCTCGATGGTGGCGGCAAAGGCCTGCGGATCGCGGGCCGGGGCCACCAGCCCCGCCCCCGGAAGGGCGCCGAGGAATTCGCGGAAGAAGGGTAAATCGTTGGCCACTACGGGTCGGGCCAGCGTCCAGGCCGACAGAATCGCCCCACTGGAGGTCACCCGCTCATAGGGCAGCAGGATGACATCGCAGGCCCGCACCAGCCGGGCATATTCCTCATCGGGGATCCCCGCCAAGTGAAACGCCACCCGCCCCGGCCCGCCCGCGGCCTGTTGGCGCAGGGAGGCGCTGTAGCCGGGATTAAACTCCCAGCCCGCCACTAGAAGCTGCACCCGGCCGGCCAGGCAATGAATGGCGGCGATGGCCTCTTCATGACCCCGGTAGGGGCGCACCGCCCCGATCATGCCCGCCACCGGCCGGCTGGCATCCAGCCCCACTTTTCCCAGCATCAACGCACGCTCTGCATTGCCGATTTCCCGGGGGGGGTAACAGCCATCGTAGTTGCCGTGGGGCATCACCACGATCCGGCCCCGGGGGTGAAAGCGCTCTTGGACCCACCCGGCCGACCACTGGCTGTGGGTGATGATCACCTCGGCCGCCCGTGCCACGACCCGCTGGCCCCAATGGTCCACCCTGCGATACCCATCGTGGCGCTGGTGGTTGTGGACCGTCCACAGGATGCGCAGGCCCAGCCCCCGGGCCGTCCGCAAGTACCGGTGCAGGGAGATGATACATCTGAGGCGTTGGGTGGTAGACCCCTCCCCGATCAGCCCTTCCAGCCAGTGCAAGTGCAGGGCCTGCGGGCCATCGGGCCCAGCGGCCTGGCGGCGCAGGTCGGCATCATTGATCACTTCCAGCGGCCGGGCGCTGATGCCGTGGGGGGCCAGGGCGGCGTAAAACAGCCGCTGGTAAGGATTCTGGGGCAGGTTGGGGAAGTAGGCCAGGCGCATGCCGATGATTACCTTATCGGCTGGGGCCCGGCCGGGGGCAAAGGAGCAAGAGGCAGTCCTGTAGGGCGTGCTATTGCACGCCTAATAAGAGGCATGCAATAGCATGCCCTACGATATGGAACGACCCCTGGACATCCTGCTCTGCCAGCGTTTCCTGCCCGAATTCGGCGGGTCCATCCGCTGGATGTACGAGGTCTACCGCCGCTGGCCGGGCGAGGTCGAGGTCATCACCCACGATTACTACGGCCACCCCCCGCATACGCCTGAATTCCCGGGGGCTCCTGAGCGTCCGCCGGCCGGCGACCACGTCACCGATCCCAACCTCAAAATGGACCGCCGGGACATCTTCATGCGCGACTGGGGTCTGGAAAGCCCCCGGCGGCTGGGCCGCTATCTGCGCATGACCTCGGCCGTCCGCGCGCGCCTCAAGGCCGCCGCCCACCGCGGCCGAACCATCCGTCTGCACGCCATTCACGCCGTACCGGAGGTGGCCAGTCTGGTCCCCCTGAAGTGGCTCCATGGCCGGCGGCTCCAGATCATCTGCTATGTCCACGGGGAAGAGGTCACCGCCTGCTGCTCCAGCCGCCAGTTGCGCTGGCTCATGCACCGGGCCCACGGCATTGTGGACCTCATGCTGGCCAACAGCCGCTACACCCAGGGCGTGGTGGCCCCCCACATCGACCCCCGGAAGGTGCACGTGGTCAACCCGGGCGTGGAGTTGGCTGAATTCGCCCCGGCGGAACAGGCGGGGCAGCTCTGGCGTAAGGAGCAGGGGCTGGCGGGCCGCCCCGTGGTCTTGACGGTCGGCCGGTTGGACCCGCGCAAGAACCATCGGGCCGTCATTCAGGCCGTGGCCGCGCTGAAAGTCCGCTATCCGGGGCTGATATACCTGATGGCTGGCGAAGGTCGGGCCCGGCCGGACCTCGAGGCTTTGGCCGCCCGGCTGGGGGTGGCCGACCGGGTGCGATTCCTGGGCAATGTCGGAGGAGCGGCCAAAGTGGCCCTGTACGGGGCCTGCGATATCTTTGCCATGCCGGCCATTCGCGACGGCACGGATGTCGAGGGCTTCGGGATGGTGTTTCTGGAGGCCGGTGTCTGTGGCAAGGCCTGTCTGGCCGGTGGGGCGGGGGGTCAGGCCGAGGCGGTCGTGGATGGCAAGACCGGCTTGGTGGTTGATGGTACCGATCAGGCGGCCGTGACCGCCGGGCTGGAGCGTCTGCTGGGCGATCCAGGGCTCCGAAGCCGCCTGGGCCAGGCCGGGCGCGAGCACGCGGCCGGATATGACTGGCCCCGGGTAGTTCAGCGCATCGTGGAACTGGTCGAAAGTATGGGGTAGGCTGAAGGCACGCCGGCGGGGGGCGGTATCCCTTCGCCTCAGGCATTTGAGGCACTTATGGTCGGTTGGCTGTTCTCCTGGTTGCTGACGGTCGTCGGCGTGGGGTACGGGTGGATTGACCCGTTCATCGGGCTGATGGCGTACTACGCGCTGACCTCCCTGCGCCCGCCGTACACCTGGTTCTGGGCCTTCGACGGCAGCTTCCCCAAGCAGATTCAATGGGCGGCCCTGGCCACCCTGGCCGGTTGGGTCATCACCGGCTTCGGCAGCACCAAGGGGCTCAAATACGTCAAATGGCCCATGCTGGGGCTGGCCGTGTACCTCGCCTCGGGAACCCTGGCCTGGCAGTTCTTCTGCATCAATGCGACGGTGGCGTGGGATGCCCTGTCCGTCCAGCTCAAGATCGGGCTGATGACCCTGGTGACGCTGATGCTGGTCACCAGCGAGATGCGCATCAAGGCCTTCACGTGGCTGATCGTCGGTTCCCTGTGCTATCTGGCCGAGTCCTTCAACGAGTGGTACGCGCGGCTGCCTTTGTACCTGTGGTCGCACGGCTGGGGCGGCGTAGACAACAACGGTGTGGCCATGATCATGGTCATGGGCGTACCGCTGGCGTTTTTCCTGATGCTCAACCCGGCCAAGCTGCGGCCCCTGCACCGCTGGATTCTGGCGGCGGTTCTGGCGCTGGTGGCCGTCAATTCCACGGCCACCTCCGGCAAGGTGGGACTGGTGATCGGCGTGTGCTCGGTGGCCGCAACGGTGCTGCTCTTGACCACCGAGACCTGGGGCGTACGCGTGGCCTGCTTCCTGGGGGTGGGCTGTCTGGTGCACGTGGTGCTGTTCTCTTACTCGCGCGGCGGTCAGGTGGGCCTGATCATGGTGGGGACGCTGCTGTTCATCTTTGCCCTGGTCTCTCTGCCGCGCAAGATGCTGACCATCACCCTGGCTCTGGTCGCCGTCTTCCTGAGCCTGCAACTGGCCGGCGCCCAGGTGCGGGCACGCTTCATGACCATCATGCCCTTTCTGGGTGAGCCGGGACAGCGCGAAGCTTCGGCCGAAAGCCGCTTCAGCACTTGGGCCGGCGGCTGGGCCTGCATCCAGGATCACCCCTTCGGGGTCGGGCCCCGCAACTTCAACCTGATCAGCGACCATTATGGCCTGCCCTACAACAAGAGCATCCACAACCTGTTCCTTCAGACCGGGGCCGATTACGGCATCCCCGGCATGATCGGCCTGTTCGTCTTCTACGTGGGCACGTTCGTCCAGTGTTACATCACCTCCCTGCACCCCGTGGCCCGGAGGCTGGTCTGGCCCAGGTACTACTGTCAGATGGTGAGTATCTCCCTGGCAGGCATGCTGGTGTGTTCGCAGTTCATCGGGATGGAATCGGTGGAGACGGGGTTCATGGTGGCGATCATCGGCATGGTGACCGTTGCCCACGTGCGGCGGATCGCCGAGGCGGAAGCACAAGTGAGCCCCGAGGCGCTGCCGGAACTCAGGCAGGCGGTTCGTTCCGAGCTGGTGCCCAGCATGTAAAATAGGTGCGTGCCGGGAGGAAACTGCCATGATCTGGTGGCCAGTCCTGCTGGAACTCGGTAAACGGGGCATCGATCATCTGCCGGCCGTATGGCGCTATGGGGTCTGCGCCTACATCGAGAGTCGCTGGGCCACCGCGGAACAAAGGTGGTGGCGTCAGAAGGCCCAGGAGTTTTACGATGGGCTGGGCCGCCCGGCCACGGTGCTGAGCGGACCGTTCCAGGGGATGCCCTATATCAACCGGTCCTCGGGAAGCGCCTTTCTGCCCAAAATCCTGGGGACCTATGAGATGGAACTGCGGCCGGCCGTGGAGGCCATCTGCGCAGCCCAGCCGGACCTGCTGGTGGACATCGGGGCGGCCGAAGGTTACTACGCCGTGGGGCTGGCGCGGCGCCTGCCGCGGCTGCGCGTGCGGGCGTACGAGATCTATCCCCCCGCCCGGCTCATGCTTCAGGAACTGATCCGGCTCAACAGGGTGGGGCCGCGGGTCCGGCTGGGGCGCTGGTGCACGCCCCGTCGCCTGGAGTGCGCCTTGAGCGAGGCGCAGCGGCCCGTGGTGATCTGCGATTGCGAAGGCGCCGAAGACGATCTGATCCTGCCGACCCAGACACCGTCTCTGGCCCGGGCCCACCTTCTGGTGGAGCTGCACGAAGCGGCGGCGCCGGGGATCGGCGCGCGTCTGAAGGAGCGCCTGGCCCCGACGCATCGGATCACCGAGTATCCGGCCCGCAGCCGGACCGTCGCGGACGCCCCGCCGGGACTGGTGGTCGAGCCGGGGCAGGTGCGGCTGGTGCTCAGTGAACGCGGGCATCCGGCCGTGGCCCAGAGTTGGTATTTCTGCCAGCCCCTGGAGTCGGCCGCCCGGCCCTCGCAGGAACCAATGGCTGTCGGCGAGGCAGGGCGGCTTGGGCGCGGTCGCCGGGCCTGAAAGCCCGGGTGCCGCTACGACAGTTCTTGCGCCAGGCGGCGCAGCCGTCGCAGCACCGGCCGCTGCACCAGGTAATGCCGTAGAAAATGGTTGAACACATGCCCCTCCTGTCCGCCCAGATGGTAATCGTCCCCCAGCGGCTGGGCCGGAGGACCGGCCGGATCCTGCAGGGCGAACATGATGTGGTAACAGGTTTGCTCCGGGGTCCAGTCGCCAAACCAGATGGCCGCCTTGCCCATCTTGAGCACCTCCGGCAGTTTCTCCCGCCAGGCCAGGTATTGTTCCGCCAGGTCCAGCCGCATCTGGGCCGGGGCAAAAGCCAGCAGCCCTGAGTTGAAGAGGCGGTGCCCCAGCCGCCACGACCAGCCGGGGGGGGTGATGGCCGAGGCCAGCTCGGCGAACGTGGCCTGGACCTCCACGGGCACCGTCACCGCCTCATCCTGATGATCGTGCAGATACAGCGGCCCGGGCTCCTGCCCGGTCGCAAACGCGATGAGCCGCTCCGGGGGCTGGAAGAAGGCCGTGTCCGGGTCCAGGACGATCACCCGCGGGCACCGGGCCAAAAGGGTGGCGTGCAGCAGCTTACACACCGGGGCGTAGCGGCTGTGGTACAAGGCCAGCAGGTGGGGGAAGCGGGGGGTGGAGGATTTTCGATTTTCGGTTTTCGATTTTCGATCGGGCGCATCCGTGGTCAGATCACCCATGGTCAGGCGGCGGTCCACTTCGGCGGCGGCATCGGGCCAGGAAATCCACCGCACCCCCGGAATCAATTGGTCCACCCGGCGACGATCGCCCGCCGTCAGCGTTCCGTCGTCCGACAGGCTCACCGCCCAAGCCGGGGGATGAAAACGCAGCAGGGACCTGATGGCCAGCAATCCAACATATAAATCTCGTTTGCACAAGAGCATGTGGATTTCTGCAATGCTGTCGTTCGGCCGGGCTACGGGCATGGGTCCAGCTCGAAGTAGACCGGCGGTGGCGAATATAATCCGTCGTTGATCCAGCCAATTCCTCAGGCGATACGGGAGCCAGGTTGGCGCCGACAGCATAGGCATGATCCTTCCATCGGCTTGGGGGCGACGGGAGCGGCGTTTTTTGGGGTACTATGGCAGGATGTCAGGTAGTGAACGGGCGTGGCGTCGGCGGGGATGTGAGCGCGGAGACGGGGACGAGGAGTGGGATGATGTTGATCCACGGGTGGAGCGCATTAAGGTCGGTGTCGCAAAGAGTGTGGATTCAGTTCCATCTGCGCAGGATGGATTTCCAGTCCGGCCTGGGGGATGCCGGTTGGATCCTTTACGGCCTGGTGCGTGCGATGAAGCCGACGGTCTGCGTGGAAATTGGCTCGGCCCGCGGCAAATCATCCTGCTATATTGCGTGGGCCCTACATGAAAACGGGGCAGGTCGCTTATGGGCCATCGACCCGCACCAGCCCACCGCCTGGAACGATCAAGGCTCCGTCAACACCTATCCGATCCTGGTCAGGCACCTGCGCAAACTGGGGCTGGAACGCCATGTCAGCATCGAGCGCAAAACCTCGCAGGAGGCGGTCCGGGGCTGGGGCCGGCCAATTGATCTGCTCTTTATCGATGGCGACCACAGCTATGAGGGGGTGAGACGCGACTGGGAATTATTCAGCCCGTTTGTCGCCCCGCACGGGGTGGTTGTGTTTCACGATACAGGCTGGGGGCTGGGCGAGCACCACGATTTGTCCCAACGCGAAGATATGGGCGTGCCGCAGTTTGTGGACGGGCTGCGCCGGGCGGGCCATCCGGTAGTGACGCTTCAAAACGACTACGGCGTGAGCTTGGTTCAGGTTCCGGCCGGCGGCATCCCGCTGCAGGGCCCCTCGCTGCGAGCGGCGCACCCGGCGGAAGGGACCCCCTGAGGCCCGGGTCCAAAGGCTGGTCCGGGACGGGTCGATGGCGACTGCCAGTTCGCGAGCATGGCGGGGACGCTTTGGGTCGTCTATGCCCGATCTTGACTCGTCGATTCACAGGGAAAACCCATGGCAATGTTACACCGGATTCATGAGGGACTGTCGTGGCGCTGGCGCGAGTGGCGCAGGGGCAATTACCCCAAGCACCGTGTTCGCCACCGATACCAAAGCGAAACATCGAAATGCCGGGCCCGCCTGGGGGCGTACTGCGTTGGCTGCGGAGTCGATCTGGGCCCCGGAGGTGATCCAATCAATGCCACGGCGATTCGGGTGGATCTGCCCACGCCGTATGCCGACGTGGGAGATTATCAGGTTCAGCTTGGCGGCAGTGCCGACCATTTGTACTGGTTCCGCGATGAAACGCTCGATTATGTGTTTTCGTCACACCTGCTGGAGGACTTCGAGGATACTCGGTCTGTGCTCATGGAGTGGTTGCGCGTTTTGAAACCCGGGGGCCGATTGGTTCTTTTTTGTCCGGATGAACAGGTGTATGCCGAGCACTGCCGACGGACCGGCCAGCGTCACAATGACTGCCACAGGCACAAGGATTTCTCACTGGCTCGTGTCAAACGGGACTTGGAATCCATTGGCCAGACAAGAATACTGCACGAAAATGCCCTGATCGACGTGTACTCGTGGGAAATCGTCTGCGCGAAGGTCGGCCAGGCTCAGTGAGGCCAACCCAGTTGACTCCCGAGGCGTCGCACCCGGTGGGCGATGGCCGTCATCTGGGGCCTTCCGGGCGTTAAAAGGATCGGGGAAGAAATGTACGACCCACGGCTAACCCGGCGCCTGCTGAGACTGGCTGGCGGCCTGTACCTGGCGGCCCGCCACGGCTGGCCGCGGGCCATGATCTGGTTCGGGCAGGCGCCGGGGGATGATCTTCTGTGTACGGCCGTGGCCCGCGAATGGCGGCGGCGCGAAAGGGGCCGGCTGTGGGTGATCAGCCAGCACCCGCAGCTCTTTGCCGGCAACCCGGACGTGGCTCTGGTGCTACCCCAAATGATCGAATCCCCCCGATTTCAGGCCATGTTCCGGCAGCGCGGAGGGCAGGTTCTGCGCGTGAATTACCCGGACCCCGACCCGGCGCTGGACCTTACGCCGCCGCCGCCGAGGCACCTGATTACAGTGATGTGCCTGCGGGCGGGGATATCCGGGCGCATAGCCCTGCGTCCCTACCTGAGCCTGACAGCCGGGGAAAGGCGCTGGGGCCCGCGGGCTGATCGGCAGGTCGCCATCATGAGCTCGGGCCTGGTCAAGGCCCGCCCCATGGGCAACAAGGAGTGGGGGCCCGAGCGTTTCCAAGAGGTGGTGGACCGGCTGAAGGGGCGTTACCAATTTGTGCAACTGGGGGCCGTTCAGGATCCGCTTCTGTGCGGGGCGACCGACCTGCGCGGCCGCACGACCCTGCGCCAAGCCGGGGCCGTGCTCAGCCAGTCCCTGGCTTTTGTGGGGCAGGTGGGGTTTCTCATGCACCTGGCCCGGGCGGTCGATTGCCCTTCGGTGATCGTCTATGGAGGCCGCGAGGCACCGTGGCAATCGGGATACTCATGCAATACCAACCTGTACACGCCGGTGCCCTGTGCTCCCTGCTGGCTGTGGAACCGCTGCGACTATGGGCACGAGTGCATGAAGCGCATCCGGCCTGACAGCGTGGCGGAGGCCCTCGAATCTCTGGTGGAGCGCGGACGTGCGCCGCTGGCGGTCGATTATGATGAGCTTGCGGCCGAGCCGGCCGCCGACGAGGCCCAGATGCTATGAGGCCCGAAGTCTCGCTCATCATCCCCACCCATAACCGCTGTGCCTGTCTGCGCCGGGCGCTGGACGCCGCCGCCAGGCAGCAATTGCCCGTGGAGCAGTATGAAATCATCGTGGTGGACAATGGCTCGTCCGACGATACCAGGGCGCTGGTCACCGCCCAGGCCCGCCAGATTCTCAACCTGCGCTATGTGTACGAGCCCCAACCTGGCCTGAATGTTGCGCGTAACCGCGGCTGGCGCGAGGCCCGGGGCGAGATTGTGGTGTACCAGGATGATGACGCTATCGGCAGTCCTGCGTGGCTGGCCACTTATCGGGAGGTATTCAACCAGGTCCGCCCGACGCCCGGTTGTGCGGGCGGGGCCATCGCACCGATCTGGGAATGTCCGCGTCCTGCCTGGCTGCCGGACCACATGCTGCAGTACCTGACCCTGCTGGACTATGCCCCCGAGCCCACGGTTTTCCCCTCCGGTCGATGGATCTACGGGGCCAACATGGCGTACCCCCGCAGCGTGCTGCAGGAATTCAACGGTTTCCGCGAGGGATTGGACCGCCGGGGCGGCAACCTGCTTTCGGGCGGGGAAGTCGAATTGCAGCGAAGACTGCAGGCCCGGGGCCTGCCTTTCTACTATCACCCGCGCGCGGCGGTGCGGCATCTGGTCCCGGCCGAGCGTCTGCGGCAGCAGTGGTTCTTCCGCCGATTGTACTGGGATGGCGTGACCGAAACCCTGCTAGCCCGCGCTGTCAAGCCCGCGACGCTGGGCAACCGGTTGCGTTTCATATACTGGAACACCATGCGTCTGCTGCAACATCCGCAACGGTTGCTCTGGAGTTTATGGCCCGTCGGCCCGAGTGCCGAGGGTTTTGGCCGCAAGTGTTCTGCTCTGTTCACCCTTGGGGCTTGGATGGGCGCCTGGCGGCGTTTGCCGACCTGGGCCGATGGGCGCGAGCCCTAGCGCCGACTGGTGCGTCGGCTTCGCGGTGGCCACCGAGTGTCACCCCCGCCGCCGACGCTTGCCGAACCTTGGCCCTGCAAACATGAACCCCCGGATCTCCATCATCATCTGCACCTGCAACCGCAGTTCCTACCTGCGCAAGATCCTGGGCGCCCTGGCCATTCAGACGCTGTCCGCCCAAGCTTTTGAGATCCTCGTGGTGGACAACGCTTCCACCGACGACACGCCGGCGGTGGCCCGGGGCGAGTTCGCCCACTTGGCGAACCTGCGCTATCTCTATCACGCCAAGCCCGGGGCCAACGGGGCCCGCAAT
>JAJXSS010000468.1 GCA_021784455.1 Planctomycetota bacterium | reverse complement strand
GGTGCAGGAGGTCAGGGCCGCCGCCCGCTACGTGACGCGGCAGCCTGGTGGCCGGGGCGCGGTGCGGGAAGCGGTGGAGCACATTCTCCGGGCCCAGGGCCAGTGGACGACGGTGGTGGAACGCTACGGGGGGACCTGATCGGCCGGCGGGGAGGGCCCGAGCAAGGCGGTGACGCGGCCGGAAGAAGTGGGGGGGAATCTTCCCTTAGGCAGGGCTTTTGCTTCTGGACCGCCCTATAATGGACGAGATTAGGGGAAAACAGGCTTTAGAGGTTGCCTGTTCGAGCCGAATAGGGTAAAAGACAGCGGTCTTGAGTAGGCCCTGGAGCCGGTGGGCTCCGGGGAGGGGCGACTTCCCGAACATCTGAGTCTGCCCGGTCGTGCCGGCCCGCGCGAGGCGGCCATACCGGTGCGCTGCGGGCGACACGGATTGGTTGCGTTGGATGTGCTTGGGGTGCATGCGGTTGGCCGCGTGTGCGGCCCGGATTATGACGGTCCGGCGGCGCTGGCGTAAGGATGCGCAGGGCCAGCGTGAGGAGGCCGATGCGAGCACTCGCCGAGCGCTGGGGGCCAGGCCTGATCGTGGCCTTAGCCTAGAGCCGCCGCTGAGGAGCGGCCCCATCAGAATCATGAAAGAATCCCGCGTTGTGAGGGATTGAACCCCTAGTTTTGTCGAGCCCCAAGCGGGCCGACCCTTGTGACATCATGCGACAAGCCACTGGTATTCTCGAAGTGTTCGGGCGCCCCGACGGCCGCCTGCGTCTTTTGGACAAAACCCTCTTGGCCGATCCGGCCGACCCGGTCGTGCCCGCCCAGCTCATCGAGCGTTTCGATCTGCGCCCGGGCGTGGAGATCGAAGTGGAACTGGGGTCGGGCAGCAACGGCCACCATCGCCCGCAGCCGCGTCACGGGCGGCAGGACAAGCGGCATAAGCGTCCGCCGGCTGTGGCCCCCAACGCCCCGCGCGTGCAGAACGTGATCAAGATTGAGGGGTTGGTGCCTTCCGACTTCGCCAAGCGGCGCAAGTTTGATGAACTGACCAGCATCGATCCGGCCCCGCGGATGACCCTGGAATACCCCGGCTGCCCGCCGGCCTGCCGCCTCATCGACCTGTTCTGCCCCATCGGCTACGGCCAGCGCGGCATGATCGTGTCGCCGCCCAAGGCCGGCAAGACCATGCTGCTGCAGAACATCGCCAACGCCGTGGCGCGCAATCATTCCCAGGTGGAGATCATCGCCCTGCTGGTGGACGAGCGGCCGGAGGAAGTCACCGACTTCCGCCGCAATGTGCCCTGCACCGTGCTGGCCTCTTCCAACGACCACACGGCCGACAAGCACGCCGCCCTGGCCATGCTGACCATCGAGCGTTCCAAGCGCATGGCGGAATCGGGCAAGGATGTGCTGATCCTGCTGGATTCGCTGACCCGCCTGGGCCGGGCGTTCAACGTGGCGCCGCAGATCCAGTCCACCGGGCGCACGCTTTCGGGCGGTCTGGATGCCTCGGCCCTGGCCATTCCCAAGCAGCTTTTCGGGGCCGCCCGCAAATTTGAGGAAGGCGGCTCTTTGACCATCATCGCCACGGCCCTGGTGGACACCGGGTCGCGCGGCGACCAGGTGATCTTCGAGGAGTTCAAGGGCACGGGCAACATGGAACTGATCCTGGACCGGGACATCGCCGACCGGCGGCTTTTCCCGGCCATCAACCTGGCCGCCTCGGGCACGCGCAAGGAGCACCTGCTCATGACCGCCCCCGAGATGACCACCATGAGCGCCCTGCGCCGGCGCCTCTTGAACATGCAGCCGCCGGTGCAGATCGAATCGCTGCTGAAAGCCCTGGAACGCTTCAAATCCAACGCCGACCTGGTGGCGGCCATCACCGCCCAGCCGGCGATGTGAATTCCGGTCAGGTGCCCTTAAAGGACAGTACGGGGCGCAGCACGCGAACAATGGTCGTCAACTCGCGCTGGGCGCGCATGACGGCTGCGATGTCTTTATAGGCGTGGGGTGCCTCTTCGGTCAGACGATGGGCGGCGCGCCGGTCGAACCAGACTGTCCCCATCTGTTCAAGCAGCGATTCACGGTTGATCTGCTGGCGGGCGCGTTCGCGGGTCATGGCCCGGCCGGCGCCATGGGAGCTGGAATACAGGGCATGCGGGCAGCCGCGGCCCCGGACGTGGTAGCTGAGCGTACCCATCGATCCGGGGATGATGCCTGGACGTCCGGCGGAAGCGTGCATCGCCCCCTTGCGGTGAACCCAAAGCAAACGCCTGCCCACGCAGCAGCGCAGGACATGGTTGTGGTCGCATTGGAAATAGGAGCCGGGAATGGCGGCCACGGCGAAACGCTCCTGGAGCAGGGCCAGCGCGGCATTGATGATGATCCGTCGATTGATGGCCGCGTAGGCGCGGGCCCAGCCTGCATCTTGCAGGTAGGCGCGGCCGGCCGGACCGTCCGCAGGGAGGTAGCGCATGCCCATGCACGACCCCTCGGCGCGGGCCAGATGATGGTGGCGGATGACTTGACCCATGCATCGTGAACCACTGTGCACCATGAGCCACAGCCGCCCATCGGCCAGGTCTTCCTGGAATTCAAGGAAATGATTGCCCCGGCCGAGGGTACCCAGTTCAATGCGGCCGTCATGATCCTTTTTGCGTTCGAGTGCTGGGTCACTCAGATGGGTCGTGCTGAGCCAGCCCAGACGAGAAGGCTCATGCCGGCGGATGATGGGAACAGCAATCTGAAGCTCCTGGATGAGGTCGGAGGCCGCGGCCGCGCCGTCAACGCGTGCGGCGGGGCAATCCAAGGCCACGGCGGCCATGCCGCAACCGATATCGCCGCCGACGGCGGCCGGATACAGCAACTGATGGGTAGCAAGCACGGTTCCGATGCAGACTTCGTGGGCCAGGTGAACATCGGGCATGACGGCGACCTGAACCACGTCGCGCAGGCGGCGCAGATGCCAAAGAACATCTGCAACGTCCGCGGGCAGGGGTTCGGCAAGCCACAGGCGCAGGGCCGCGGGAGGTGGGCGGTGTCCTTTCATGGGCGCACCTCCGGATGGGGGCGAACCACGAAGATCAACTCCGGTGTCCGGCGGCGCACGATGGCCTGGGCCACTTCACAGCGCATGTGTCCCATATCATGTTTGAGCCTTTCGCGCACCGCGCTCACATCGATCGTCCTGCCCGGCACCGGGGGGCCGACAACA
>JAJXSS010000055.1:8633-14328 GCA_021784455.1 Planctomycetota bacterium | reverse complement strand
TGCACCGCAACGATCACGTATACGCGCGTATTTTCCGCCAGGAACACAGACTCGCGAAGGCGGATCTTCCCGTTCTCGACAACTCCTTCCAGAGCTGTAACGGACATGGATCACCTCAATCCCGAGCCTACGCTTGACTCCCGCTAAGAGATTATACCGTGTCGCACGGCCAAGCCGACACGCGTCTGTCGATGGCGAAGACCAAGTGTCGGCGGGCCCGGGTAAATCAGGCCGTCGCCTGGGGAACGACGGGCCCAATCGAAGAGGCACGCCATAGCGTGCCCTACAGGGTGGAGTTGAAGGCGGCGGGGTGGTGGCGGATGACGGGCGGGAGGCGCGGGTCGGAGGCCAGATCGACGCCGATGACATCGAAGCGGACGGGGCGGTCCTCCAGGTGAAAGCGGCGGACGAGCTGGGCGGCCAGGGCGCTGAGCTTGCGTTCTTTGGCCCAGTTGACGTGCTGCTCGGGCCGGGGCGAGCCGCCCCCCGGATGGCGCTGGGCGGCCTTGACCTCGACGATGACGAGGGTGCGGCCATCAGGGGCCTGGCAGACGAGGTCGATCTCGCCCAGGCGGGTGGCCAGGTTGCGGGCCAGGATGTGGTAGCCCTGGCGCTGGAGGTAGCGGGCGGCGGCCTGCTCACCCCGGTCGCCGGCGGCGGCAAGACGCGCCGGCAGCCGGGCCCGCAGATGGCTGAAGATACGTTGGAAGAAGAAGGAGGAGAGAGGCATGCACAAATCCCCTGAGGCAGCGGCGGTTTCGCAAGGGGGAGCACGGTCGCCACGAAGGGCCAGCCTCAGCCCGGCGGCTCGGACGGAGCCTCGCCCTCCCGAGGCCGGGGAGAGAGCAATCAGTTGAGGCTGCTGTAGCGGGCGACGGCGATATCGGTCAGGGCATGGGCCATCTGGTTCAGGGGGTTGTAGCTGCCCTGGGCGTAAAGCTGGTCGCGGTAGCGGGACATGAGGCGGCGATAGGCCTGTTCGCGCAAGGTGCGTTCGATGTTGAGCTGGGCATCGCGCAGGGACTGCTGGTGGCCGGTGGAAATCGCCGAGATGTAGACCCAGTAGCAGACGCCGCGGTAGGTGATGCGCGGCGAATGGGCGCCGGCGGCCAGGCTCAGGGCGGCGTCGTTGAGGGACTTGATGCCGATGATCTCGTGGCCGGTGGCATCCGTGGCGAACAGGCCGTCCTGGTCGGGATGGAAGGTGTTGAGCGACGTGGCGGCGACTTTGGTGAACGGGGTACCGGTTTTGAGCCGGGCGTCGATTTCATCGGCGGTGCGGGGGTTTTCCGTGCGGATGAGGTAGACCGTGCGTCCGGGCTTGGGCTGGTATTCGCTGAGGTGGTCGTAGTAGTAGCGTTCGATGTCTTTGCGGGTGACGTTGATCTTGGGCAGGAGCTTGCGGGACAGGTAGTGCTGGATGACGAGCTGGGTGCGCATCTCGTCGAGCATCTGCTGGATGGTCGTGTCCTTCTTTTCGCGCAGGGTCATCTGGGCGACGATCAGGGAGCCGGCGCCCCACTTGCGGATCAGGTCTTCGCGGCGTTGCTGGAGGAGGTACTGCAGGCCGCGGCGTTCATCATCGGACAGGTCGCGCTGGGCCTCGCCCAGGATCAGGCGGTTGAAGACGATTTCATCCAGGGTGGAGGTGACCAACTGGCGGGCCTGATAGCGGAAGGTGGTGGGATCGAGGGTCCGGCCCAGGCGCTGGAGCTGGGTCTTGATGGGATCCAGGACAGTGGAGGCGTAGATGGCCTGGCCGTTGACCTGTCCGACCATGGCATCCACAGGCAGGTCCTGTGGACTGGAGGACAGGGTGGTGGGCAGGGGGTTGGAGGTGATGGTGGGCCGGGGCAGGCCGCCCAGGACGCGGTTGACCTCGGGATCCAAGCGGGGCGTAGCGGGCGCCGTTTGGGCCGGCGTCGCGGCGATCAGGGGCTGGGTAGGCGGCCGGCTGGCGGCGGGCCGGACAAAATCGGCCGGCTGAACCGGATGATCGGCCGGGGCGGAATGGTGGAACAGGGCGCAACCGGGCAGGGCCAGAGCGGCGCTGAGGGCGAGAAGCAGGCCGGCCCGGGAAGCGGGGCGCAAGGGGGGAGAGAAGATCATCACGCACAGTGTACGCAGGGCTGGCCGGGGGTGACAAGGTGGCGGAGGTAGGCCGGCGGCGGGGCGGGCGGGGCGAGGGCCGGGGCCGGCGCGGGGGCCCCGAATTCCTGGGTATGGGGAGCGCGATGCTCAGGGTCTGGGGTTGGTGGGCTTGGGCCGTGGCGGACAAGCCGCCCGTGGGACTCGGCCGGGAAATCCTGTCACGCTGTCGGAGCCGCCCGGCGGGGGAAAAAGACGGCCTCGATGTCTCTTTCAGAAATGCCGGATATCGGTTAACTTGTTGCGACTCAGGCTCGGGCCGCGTCGTGTGTGCCGTGCCGACCAATGGTTCCTTTTGTGAAGGGGCTAAGGATCTGTGACGATCCGTGCGGTCATTCTCGGCTTGCTGCTGGGTCTGGGGATTGCGGCGGCGACCTACTTCAACGACTGGGTGGTTCTGCAGACGCAAATGGTGGGGAATCTGCTGCCGATCTCGGTGTTCGGCGTGCTGATGCTGCTGCTGCTGATTGTGTGCCCGCTGCTGGGGCCGCGGGGAGCGCGGTTCAGTTTCCGGCCGATTGAGCTGGCGGCGATCACGGCCATCAGTCTGGCGGTTTGCGGCTGGCCGGGCTCGGGTTTCGGCCGGTACTTCGTAGCCAATCTGGCCATGCCCGCCAACTGGCTCAAATCCAAGCCGGCGTGGCAGGCGGCCAATGTGATGGCGTATGTGCCCGGCGGGGCCTGGACCCTGGGCGAGGGGCACGTGCTTGATTGGGAGGGGTTGGCCCAAGAGCTGGCCGCAGCCGGGGCGGCAGGCAAGGCGGGCCCGGAGCGGCGGGTGTGGGATAACCTGGGGACTGACGCGCAGGCGGCGGTGAAAGAAGTGGCTGCCAGCGGTCACCGCACGTCCCGGCAGATCAGAATTTTCTGGATGGGGCTGAACCGCGTGATCACCACACCGGATTTTTTCACGCCCGTCATGTATGGCGGCCAGGGCGTGCCGGAGCCGGTGGAACGGGTGGTTCAGCAGGAGAAGCAACGGTGGCTGGCCCTGGAGCGTCAGCAGACCCGAGCGGTGGCCCGCTATCTGCTGGGGCTGAAAGCGCTGCCGGAGTCTTTGGGGCCGCAGGCGCAGAAAGCGGCGGCGGAGCCGTCGGCCCTGGGCGAGGCGGGGATGGCGGCGTTTCGCCGACAAGCGGCGGAGGCCGCCCTGCCGCCGGCGGCACGGATCCAACTGACGGCGCTGCTGGATCAGCAGGCCGCCCGCCGGGCGGAACTGCGGTCGGACCAGGGGCAGGAACTGAATCGCGCGGTGCTGGTTAATCTGTTCCCCCGGCACATCCTGCCGCGCCCGCAGGGTGAGGGCGTGCTGCTTCTGGGCGGCCGGACCGATCCCCAGGTGACGGACAATTTGGTACAGGGGCAGCCCACCCGTCTGTGGGGGATTCCGTGGAAGGCGTGGTGGCCTTCGATCAAGCTGTGGGGCGGGTTGGCGTTGCTTCTGGGGCTGGGGGCGCTGGGGCTGTCGCTGGTGGTACATCCGCAATGGGCCCGGCGTGAGCTCTTGGCCTATCCGGTGCCCAAGTTCGTGAATGAGATCATCCAGCGAAGTCCCGGGCGCTGGCTGCCGGATGTGGCGGGCACGTGGATGTTCTGGATCGGGTTCGGGGTGGTGTTTCTGATCCACCTGATCAATGGTCTGAACGTCTGGTTCCCGGATCGGGTCTTTATCAAGATTCCACTGATGGTGGACATGGGTTCCCTGCGCAGTTTGTTTCCCACGCTGGCCACCGCGCCCAATTCCTGGGCCCTGTTCTTTCCGCGGCTGTATCCCAGTGTGATGGCGTTCGCCTTCTTTCTGACCACGGAAGTATCGCTGTCGCTGGGGGTCTCGCTGGTGGTGTGGGCCATTTTCACCGGCACCCTGGTCAGCAACGGGGTCTCCTTCTATGGGGGCTGGTCGCAGGCCAACCCCATGAACACGCTCTGGTTTGGAAGCTGGCTGGGCATCGGACTGGTGGTGCTGTACACGGGCCGGAGGCACTATGCGAGTGTGGCGCGGGCCAGCATCGGCCTGAGGCATTCGGCCGAGACGCCGGCCTACAGCGTGTGGGGGGCGCGGCTGCTGGTGTTGTGCGTACTGGCGTCGGTGGCCTTGCTGGGGCACGCCGGGCTGGACTGGGTGCTGGCCCTGCCGCTGGTGGGGGTGATTCTGCTGATTTTTCTGGTGATCGCGCGGGTCAATGCCGAGACGGGGGTATTCTTCGTGCAGACTAACTGGCTGCCGATGGCCATGCTGACGGCGGTGTTCGGGATGCAGGCGGTCGGGCCCACGGCTTATATTGTGATGGCGATCGCCAGTTTCGCGGTCGTGGCAGATCCGCGGGAAGCGATCATGCCCTACCTGACCAACGGCCTGCAGATCATGGACAGTGCGGGGGCCTCGGCGGGGCCGCAAGAAAAGGCGGCCCGGGGCCTGCCGCAGCGGGTGGTGCCCTGGCAGGCCCTGGTGATCGTGGCCGGGCTGGCGATCACGATTGTGTCGGTGCTGTACTGGCAGTACAACCGGGGTCTGGCCACGCATGATTCGTTTGCCCGCGATGCCGTGGGAACGATGGCGTTCGACCGCCTGTCCGAGCAGGTATCGAACCTGGAAGCGACGGGCGGTCTGCAGCAATCGATGCTGGTTTCGGGCTGGCAGCGGTTGACGCACCTGCAGCCCAATACGGATGCGTTGTGGTGGATCGGGCTGGGCACGGCCCTGGTGGTGGGTTGCACGCTGGCGCGGCTGCGGCTGTCGTGGTGGCCGCTGCATCCGGTGATGTTCGTGTTCTGGGGGACGTACCCCTGCAACCAGTTTGCCTTTTCGTTCCTGTGCGGGTGGCTGGTGAAGTGGGGGGTGACGAAGGTGGGCGGGGCCCGGGCGTACCACCGGATCAAGCCGCTGATGGTGGGCATTATTGCCGGCGAACTGTCGGCGGGACTGGCGTGGATGATCGCGGGGGCCGTGTGGTTCGCCTGCACGGGATTGAGCCCCAGGGTTTACCAGGTGTTCCCCGGCTGATATGGCACAACAGGAAGCCCCACAAATCGTGCGCTGGTTGAACATGCGGCTGGCAGTGCCGGCGGCGTGGGAGATCGTGCGGCACGCCGTCAGCGTTCAGGCGGGGCGGCTGGTGTTCGTGGACCGGCGGACGGAGCGGCTGAATTTGTGCTGGCGGGCCCTGCCTTCGGAACCGGACCTGGGGCACATGCTGGACGATTACCGCCAGCGGGATCGGCAGATGCACGCCGATGCGGCGTTCAAGGACACGCCGGCGGTCAACGGCTGGCAAGGCACGCGGCGGGTGCGCGGGGGGCGGATGCTGTCGCGGATGGTGCGCTACGAGCCGGGGGCGGGGCGGTTGGTCGAGATGATCGTGCCCTGGCCGCAGGCTTACGAGGCGGATCTGGAGCGGGCCCTGCTGGAGAGTTTCCAGATGCTCGGTGGGCTGGAGGGGCCGCAGCGCATCAGTGCGTTTGGCCTGGATGTGCGGGTGCCGGCGCCCTGGATGCTCAAGAGGGCATCGGTGCAGGTGGCTAAGGCCTGCCTGGAGTTCACGGCGGG
>JAJXSS010000055.1:0-8623 GCA_021784455.1 Planctomycetota bacterium | reverse complement strand
CGCCGGGGCCGGGTGACGCGTTGGGGGGCGGCCGACGACTGGTACGATGGGCAGCCCGAGGCGTTCGTGGAGGGCCAGCTCCGGGGGGAGGCGGCGGAGTTTCAGCCGGCGTGGCTCAAGGCCCACGCCGGTTGTGCGGCTCGCAGCAAGGAGCCGGGGCCGCGCTGGCGCCGTCTGGCGGGGCGGCAGCGCGAGCGGCGCGACCTGGTGTGGCTGTGCCCGGTGGACCATGCCCTGTACCAGGTGACGACGCTGTTCCCGGCGGACCAGCCGGTGCCGCCCGAGACGTTTGCGGTGGGCTGCTGCCGGGCCCAGGAGGTGCCGGAATGAACAAGCCCATCCCCAGCGTGACCGCGCAGGATCTGCTGGAGGCCCGGCCGGTGCCCAACCAGGCGGTGCGCAGCGAGCGCAGCGGCCGGGGCGAGCTGGTGCTCAAGGTGGCGCTGAAGGACCGGTGGTATCTCAAGCGGCCGCTGACGCTGCTGCTGCCGGTGCGGCGGGAGCGGGGGTATGCTCTGGACCGGCTGGGGGAGGAAGTGTGGCAGGCCTGCAACGGCCGGCACACGGCGGAGGAGATCATCGACCGCTTTGCCCGCCAGCATCATCTGCGTTTTCACGAGGCGCGGCTGAGCGTGATGCAGTATCTGCGTCATCTGACCCAACGGGGTCTGCTGGTGATGGTGGGTCCCGACGAGGCGGGCCGGCGCGGGTCCGGGGCTCAGGGAGGCGGCCGGCGATGAAACCGATTGTCGTGAAAGACCAGGTGCGACTGGGACCGGCCCGCTGCCTGCAGTTGGCCTTGTCGGGCATGGGCTATCGCATGTTCCGTTCGATGGTGACGGTTTCGATTCTGGCCCTGGCGGTGGCGTTTCTGGTACACGTGCTGTGCTTTGGCCTGCTGGAGCAGCGGATCACGGTGCGGGCGTGGCACGATCTGGGGCCGCTGCGGGAGGCGGGGGCCTGGGTGGC
The DNA here is from genome assembly GCA_021784455.1 of Planctomycetota bacterium. Taxonomy (GTDB): domain Bacteria; phylum Planctomycetota; class Phycisphaerae; order Phycisphaerales; family Phycisphaeraceae; genus JAJXSS01. The sequence continues at coordinate 7,654 of JAJXSS010000055.1, read as the reverse complement.
CCGGCTGACCCAGCCGGACGACGATGCGGCCATCTTCCACGCCCTGGTGCAGGACCGGCCGCAGCGTCAGGCCGAATACGCCCGCTTTGCGGGTGCCGATGCGGCGACGATGGCGCAGGGGCGGCAGGATGCCCGGTTGCTGCGTGATTTCGAGCAGTATCTGGGGAACCTGTCAGATCGCGACCGGGTGGTGCTGACGGCGGGGCTAGAGGCCCTGCCGCTGCTGCGTTCCATGAGGGATGCCCAGGTCTACACCCAGTTCACCGGGCGGCTGCAGAGCCTGAAACTGCCGTCGCCCCTGGGGTCGCTTCAGAAGCTGGAGACGCTGGTGCACCAGGCGCTGCCGAGGCTGGATGCCCTGGCCGGGCGGATCAAGGCGGGCCAGGCCCGGGCCATCGCCCAGGTGCACCAGGACTTTCCGGGGCAAACCCCCCTGGCGCTGCTGGCGGCGCCGCCGGCCAACCTGGAGGCGCAACTGGCCCAGGCGGGGTATGCCGTGGATCCCGGCGCGCTGAAGCGGCTGGCGCCGCTGGCCCAGGCGGAACTGGACAAGATGGCGCTGGCCCGGATGATCCAGTCCCGCGAGGTGCGGGATCTGTTGGCGCGGCAACTAGGCACCCCGGTGGCACTGGTCAACCAGGCGGGGGTGCTGCAGTGGCTGGACAGGGCCAGCCGAGCGCAGTGGCTGGTGCAGATGGTCCAGGACAAGACCGGGGAGCATCCCCTGCCACCGGACCGGCTGCTGAGTATTGCCCAGACTTTCCGGCGGCAGCAGAGTCTGCAGGCGGCGGTGGGCGATCAGACGTTCGAGGACGGCGAAGATGCGGGCATGCCGACGGGGACGTTGTGGCTGATCGCCCTGTCCTTCCTGGTCTGCGTGGTGGGCGTGGCCAACGCCATGCTGATGAGCGTGACCGAGCGCTTCGCGGAGATCGCCACCATGAAATGTTTGGGGGCGATGGATGGGTTCGTGATGATGATGTTCCTGTTTGAAGCGATGCTGCAGGGACTTTTCGGGGGGCTGGCGGGCATTGTCCTGGGGCTGGTGCTGGCCCTGCTGCGGGCCTTTGCGGAGTATGGCCTGCTGACCCTGTCGGTGATGAACGGTTTTGGCTGGCTGCTGCTGGCGGCGGGGGGATCGCTGGTGGCGGGGGTGCTGCTGGCGGCCCTGGCGGCGGTCTGGCCGGCCTATGTGGCCGCGCGGCTGGCGCCGATGGAGGCGATGCGTGTGGAGTGAATGAAATTGACGCAACTCGATGCCAAACCGACGCCGACGAATCCGGCAGACAAGCCGGTCATCATCCGCACGCTGGGGCTGATCAAGAGCTACGGCAGGGGTGATGCCACGACCTACGCCCTGCGGGGGGTGGATGCCGCCATCTTCCGCGGCGAGTTCATTGCCGTGCTGGGGCCGTCGGGCTCGGGCAAGAGCACCTTTTTCAACATGATCGGGGCCCTGGATTCGCCCAGCCAGGGCCGGATTCTGATCGACGAAGTGGACGTGGCCCAGTTGTCGGCGGTGGAACTGGCGTTTCTGCGCTGCCGCAAGATCGGGTACATCTTCCAGAGCTACAACCTGATCCGCTATATGACGGCGCTGGAGAACGTGACCGTGCCGATGGCTTTCGCCGGGGTGGCCCCCGAGGAGGCGCGGCGGCGGGGCCTGGACCTTCTGGACCTGGTGGGGCTGAAGGAGCGCTGGTTTCACCGCCCGATCGAGATGTCGGGCGGGCAGCAGCAGCGGGTGGCCATCGCGCGGTCCATGTGCAACCAGCCGCGCATCCTGCTGTGCGATGAGCCGACGGCCAACCTGGACCTTAAGACCGGGGCGGAGGTCCTCAACATTCTGGTGCGGATCAACAAGGAGCGCAAAGTCACCATCGTGTGCGCCACGCACGATCACCGCCTCCTGAACATCTGCGACCGCATCATGTGGATTCGCGACGGCAAGGTGGAGCGCGTGGAGGAGCGTGCCAACGTGAAGGTCACGATCGGCCGGATCGGAGGCGAAGCATGAGGCGGAATCTCAGATTGCAGATTGCAGATTGCAGAGGGCGCCGGACCGCGGCCGGCTGGGGGCTGGTGCTGGTCATGATGTGGCTGATGGGGTATGGGCTGGCGACGGCCCAGGCGCAGGATGCGGGGCAGTTTCTGACGGATGTCAAAGCCCTGACGGTGGCCCCCAATCGTCTGTCGGGGACGCCCCAGGGCCGGGCGGCGGGCGATTACATCCTGCAGCGCCTGAAGGCTCTGGGCATCCGGGATGTGATGACACTGGACATGCCGGTCTTTCAGACGCACACGCGGCTCTGCACGCTGACGGTGGGCGGCCAGACGGTGAACCTGCTGCCCCTGCGTCCGGACCTGGTGGCGCCGCCGGCCACGCCGCCGCAGGGGCTGACGGGCCCGCTGCTGTACGTGGGCAAGGGTGAGCTGGCCGACTACGGGCGGCGCAACCCGCACGGGGCGATCGTGGTCATGGATTACGCGTCGGCGGACAACTGGGAGCGGGCGTTCACGCTGGGGGCCCAGGCGGTGATTTTCCTGGGCGACCCCCAGGCAGCCCCGGTGTATCCCAAGCATACAGAGGTTCCGGCCAACCTGGTGCGACTGTATGCCTCCCCGGCCGTGCAGAAGCAGATCGACCTCAAGCACGATTACCCGCAGGCTACGGTGGTGAGTGCGGTGGACTGGGTACGCGGGGTGGGGCGCAACATCCTGGCCTTCCTGCCCGGCACGGCCCCGACCTTTGCCGGCCGGATGTCCGACGGCAAGCCCATGCCCGAGATGATGGTGCTGGGGGCCAACTACGACAGCTTCGGGGAAGTGCCCGATGATTCGCCCGGAGCCCGCGGCGCGGGCAACATCGCGGCCCTGCTGGAAGCGGTGGCTCATTTTCAGCACCACCGGCCCAAGCGCGACCTGCTGGTGATGTTCCTGGACAACCAGGCCCGCTATCACGAAGGGGCGCGCTATATCTATGACGCCTTGAATTCCAGCGCCAGCGATGCGGCCCAGCTCCAGACCATGCACCAGCGGGAACGGGACTTCCTGCGGGCCATGCGGGCGCAACTGCAGAAGCTGACCCCGGCCACGCCGCTGACCTGGGAGACTCAGGCCCGGCCCTGGTACGTGGCCACGGCGATTGGCCTGATCTGGCTGGCGGTGGGCACGGGCTTGTTCATGCTGGGGGCCTGGACGGTGCTGCGGCTGAAGCTGGCCGGGGTGATCCTCGTGGGGGTGGCCGGCCTGGCGGGGGCGGTGGTGTTCTTCTGGTGGGCCTTTGGCGGCTCGGCCAACGAGGCGGGCAACCAGCCGCAGGTGCTGGTACAGCTTCTGGCCGAGATGGAGAAGCAGGCGGAGATCATCCGGGCCGATCTGAACCAGCAGGTGCTGGCGATCCGTCTGCAGCGGACGGCGGCCGGGGCTGCCCAGCGGCCGGCGCTGCAGGAGCAGCTCAAGGCCATCGAAGCCCGGGTGCAGCGCTGGGACCAGGTGCGCCGGGTGCTGCACAACGGCCGGATCGACCAGGTGGACCGCGGGCTGTTTCCCGAATTGACCCGGGCCACGGCCCAGCGTTTCGACGAGCGGCTTGAGGAACTGGATCTGCTCCTGAAGATTGATGGCCAGCGGCAGGCGCTGATTGCCCGGGCGGGCGGCGACTGGAACGTCCTGCACGTGACTTACAACCTGTCGGGGGACGGGCCCAGTTGGAGCATCGTGCTGGGCGACTGGACAGAGCGGGGCTATCTGGGGCGCAGCAACACCACGGGTGATTCGCCCGGTTGGTATCAGCGGGTGCTGGCCGCGGTGCGGGAGGCGGCGGGGACGGCGGGCCTGACGCCGGCCGACGGCTTCGCCGCCCAGTCGGTGGCGGACACGTCCTCGGGGGGGCGCTACGTTCCGGGCCAGTACACCAACGGCGGCATGGTGGCGGGGACATACGGGATTTTCGACGTGGCCCTGATGACCAGTTTCGACGGGCGGCTGCGGGACGGCCAGCCCTCGGACACGCTGGCCAATCTGTCCTGGCAGCGGCTGGAGCAGCAGGCCTGGTCGGCGGACAAGCTGCTGGCCGCCCTGGCCGACAGCCAGAGTCTGAGCCTGTCGCGGCAGTTCCAGGCCACGGCCATCACCAAGCGGCCCACCTGGAGCGACGGCCGGACCAGCGGCGATTTTGCGGGCCTGCAAGTGACCGGCAGTCTCTCGGAAGACCGTCCGGCGGCCGGGGCCCTGATGGCGCTGATCCCTACCATTGGAGGGAGCCCGGCCAGCGGCAACTGGGACATGCTGAAGAACGAGGAGGGCTTTCTGGGTTTCGACCCGGTGGTGATGGAGCCGGTGGATGGCAACGGGCGTTTCGCCACCATCGGGGTGCGCAAGAACCCTCTGTTCGGTCCGGTGGCCGGCGTGGGCGCCCTGTTCGATGCCATGGGCCGGGTGCGGGCGATTTCGACGCGGGAAACCGTTCAGCAATTTATGGCGGGCTCCATGCTGGTCAATCTGTTCCCGGCCGCCGGCAGCGAGGTGGTCTACCAGCCGCTGACCAAGCCGCTGCCGGGCACGCTGCTGATTCTGTCTTCGGCGACCGACTCGCCGTTTCCTCCGGCCCGCAGCCTGTACGGGCAACTGGGGCCGTTCAATTTCTTCTACACCTCCACCCTGCTGCCGCCGCCGCCGGTCAAGGTGTTCCAGCCCGACGGGCCGGTGCTGCTCAACGGATCGCCCCAGCGGCCGCACGGAACGGGTCTGCCGGCATCGGCCCTGGCGGTGCCGCCGGCCATCGATCTGTACACCGCCCGGGACCTATGGCAGCTCAACGAGGACCGCCTGGAAAAACTGCGCAGCCGCGGTGTGACCGATGTGGACCTGGAGGCCCTGCACAACCGGGCCCAGCGCGCCCTGGAGGCGGCCCTGGCCCCGGCCACATTGCAGCAGCCCGACGGGCTGGAGCAGCGGCACGCCGACCTGCTGCAGAGCGCGGCCCTGTCGCGCGCCGTCTACACACCCCTGCGCCAGTCCATGGACGACCTGGTGTATGCCATCGTCTTCCTGCTGCTGCTGGCGATTCCCTTCGCCTTCGCCCTGGAGCGGCTGCTGTTTGCGGCCACCACCATCTACCGCCGCCTGGCGGGCTTCGCGGCGGCGTTTTTGGCGACGTTCCTCCTGCTGTACTTCCTGCATCCGGGGTTTGCCATTGCCTCGACCCCGATCATCATCTTCCTGGCTTTTACCATCCTGCTCTTGTCGGGGCTGGTGATCTACATCATCGTGCGCAAGTTCCGCACGGAGCTGAAGGCCATCCAGGGCCAGGGGGTGGGATTGCACAACCTGGAAGTGTCCAAACTGGGCACGCTGCTGGCGGCGGTCAACATGGGCATGAGCACCATGCGCCGGCGGCCCACGCGCACGGTGCTGACGGCGGTGACGGTGGTCATGCTGACCTTCACCATCCTGTGCTTCGCCTCGGTAACCACGGGGGTGGGGGTGCGCCAGGTCAATGAGGGGCCGGCCAGTGACGGCGTGGCGTCTTCCATCCTGGTGCGGGACCTCAACTACAGCGCACTGTCGCCGGAAACGCTGGCGCTCCTGGCGGGGACCGAGGGCCCCGGCGGCATGATTGCCAGCGAGTGGTGGCTGGTGCGGCCCAGCTCGCTGGATGATCCGTATTCGGTGGCCCGGCCCGACGGCGCGGGTGATCCGCAGTGGCTCGAGGGGCTCATGGGTCTGAAGCCCGCGGAGCTGACGGGCTGGCCGCAACTGGCGGGCATCCTGGGGGAGGGCAACCTGGCGGCAAAGGTGGCGGCCCTGCAGGCCAACGGTGTCTATCTGCCCGAGGTGGTGCGCGAGCACCTGAAGCTGAAGGTGGGCGAGCCCATCCTGTTCAACGGGCACCCGGCGGTGTTTGCCGGGACCATTGATGCGGTCAACCTACAGCGGCTGCGCTTCCTGGATGGCCGGTCGGCCCTGCCCATCGACCTGCAGGACGCCAACAGCGCCATGCAGGAAAGCGGCCTGAGCGCCACGCCGACGGCCAACGAACTGGTGGAACGCGATTTTGTGCACCTGTCGCCCGACCAGATCGCCGTGGCCTCGGCCAACCTGGTGCGCGACCTGGGCGGGGACCTGCGCATCATCAACATCTACCCCGGCCCGGGGGTGGATCCGGTGCGGCGGGGCCACGACGTGGCCCAGATGGTCGGCGTGCCGGTATGGGCCAAGGGGACCCAGGGCGTGCAGCGCATGATCTTCACCAACCTGACCACGCTCAGCGGGGGCTTTGCCCTGTTCGTGCCGATCGTGCTGGGCGGGCTGATCATTTTCGGCACCCTGTTGGGATCGATCAGCGACCGGGAAAAGGAGATCTACACCTTCAGTGCCCTGGGGCTGGCCCCCAAGCACGTGGGCTTCTTGTTCTTCGCCGAGGCGGCGGTGTATGCGGTGGTGGGGGGTATGGGCGGGCAGCTTCTGGCCCAGATCGTGGCCCACGTGGCCAGCCTGCTGGCGCGGCACAACCTGATCCAAGCCCCCAACATCAACTATTCGTCGACCAACTCCCTGTTTGCCATCGGTCTGGTGATGGCCACGGTGCTGATCTCGGCGATCTACCCGGCCCTGCGGGCCTCCAAGAGCGCCAATCCCGGGCTGGCCCGCTCCTGGCGCATGCCCAAGCCGGTCAATGACGAGATCACCATGACCTTCCCGTTCACCGTGTCGGCCTACGACATCACGGGCGTGGTGAGCTTTCTGGCCGAGCACTTTAAGGCTCACAACGATGCGGGGCTGGGGTCGTTTGCGGCCTCGGAGGTGGGCATCGACCGGGAGGACAAGGACGGTCACCTGCGTCTGTCGGTGCATCTGGCCCTGGCGCCGTTCGACCTGGGGGTGACGCAGCAACTGGCCCTGACCGCCAAGCCCAGCGAGATTCCCGGGGTGGACGAGGTGATGATCTGGGTCAAGCGTTCCAGCGGGACCACGGGCGACTGGGTGCGGGCCAACCGGGTGTTCGTGCAGGAGCTGCGCAAGCAGTTCCTGCTGTGGCGCACGCTGGCCCCGGATGTGATCGAGCAATACCGGCTGGAGACGCTGCGGGTGCTGGGCGAGTTGAACCGGCAGTCGGCCTGAGGCGCGGGCGGGACCAGGGTGTCGGAGCATGGTGATCGGGCTTTACATGAGGTGCTTTGGTGGCTGAGCAAGCGAACAACCAGGCTGGTCGGGGCGGGGCCTCGGGCGGCGTCAGGCTGGACCGGGAGTTGGAGGAGTTCCGGGGCATGATGGAGCCGCCCTCGACCTTCGAGGAGGGCTTCACCTGGCCGGCCTTCTTCGGGGCCCTGTTCGTGGCCGCCCTGATGGTGCCGGGCTCGATCTACATGGGTCTGCTGGCCGGCCAGGGCATCGGGCAGGCGGCCCAGTGGGTGACGGTGATTCTGTTCATCGAGGTGGCCCGGCGGGCCAACAAGACGCTGCGCAAAAGCGAGATCTTCACGCTGTGGTACCTGGCCTCGGCGGCCCTGGCCTCCCCTTTTTCGGGCGTGCTGTGGAACCAGTTCTACGCCCAGTCGGCGGCGGCGCGGGCCAATGGCATCACGGAGTACCTGCCGCGGTGGTTTGCCCCGACCAATCCCGAGGCGCTGAAGCCCGGGGCCCTGTTCCG
>JAJXSS010000054.1 GCA_021784455.1 Planctomycetota bacterium | reverse complement strand
GGGCGTGTGCATTGCCGGGGCCCTGTGGTCCACGCTCCTGGGCACGATGCTCTGGGCGGGCATCTTCATCGGACCGTTCCTGCTGCTGGCCGGGGGCTGGCTCACCGGCCAGCCCCTCAAGACCAGCGCCGCCATCTTCCGCCAGTTTACCCTCGCCTATGGGGTGGCCCTGCTGCTGGCGGGGCTGGGCGTCTACGACACGATCCATCGCCTCATTTACGGCCCCAACCGCGGTGGCGCCGGCATGCCCCTCCTGGCCATCGCCAAAGAGACCACCATCGGCCTGAAGGACCTGATCTATCCGCACAACCCCGCGGGCCTGGTGGTGTATCTGCTGGTGGCCCTGGGCCTGGGGCTCATCGCCCGCCGCTGCAAGACCAGCGCGGCCGTGCTGATGGGGGTGATCCTGGGCGTGCTGGTGCTGATGATCCCCTTCCGCCGGTCCACGCGCTTCACCGACCCGCGCTACTTCACCATTCTGGAACCTGCCTTGTGGATCGGTCTGGCGGCGCTAGGGGCGGGAAGAACAACGGCCGAAAACGCAGAAACCACGATCCCTGTCGGAGCTGCGCATCAGCCCTCGACCTTCCAGTCTCAAAACTCAACCCGCAACCCGCAACCCTATCTGCCGGTCCTTGGCCTTGTTCTCGTCCTGGCCTACGCCGGCTTCCAGGCCTGGCAGTCGGCCCACATCGCGCACTGGTGGCAGCAGCCCGACCGTTATGAAGTGGCCAGGGCGATACTGGAAGTGCGCAAGGACAAACTTCCTGGCGATGCGGCCATCGTCTGTCCCCCCGTGGTCGATGCCATGGCCCGTTACTATCATCTGCCCATCGATCCCACGCTCAACGCCGCCTTCCGCAGCGGCTACCAACCAGCGGTGAATCCCACCATTCCGGCGAGTTTCCACGCCCCGGTCACCTGGCTGATCGCGGGCATGATCAACGACAACTCCAAGCTCCACCCGGCCGACCCCTACTGGCCCGGCCACTTCATCGAGGCCCTGGCCCGCCACTACCATCTGACCGTGACGCCCGCCGACCTGCAGCAGCACATCCTGCGCGATCACGAACTCATCGCCCGCTTCAGTACCAAAGGCATTCGCTGGTGGACACTTCCGCCCCCGGAATAATTGGTGGCCAGCGGTAAAGGCTCGGAAGGGTGACAACTATGTTGCGAGGGGTGACAACCAAGTCCTGCGGGGCGATCACCAACTTCGGGGGGGGGTGATCACCAGGTTCCGGGGGGCGCAGCCAACTTCCCCGGGGGTGGGACGTGGGTCATTGTTTCGTTCTTGGCGGTTGGAGATTGGGCTTTCTCCGCGCGCTGCGGCAGGCCCTACGCCCGGTAGATCAGCCCCAGCATGGCCAGGGCCACCTTGGCCGCCTTGATTTTGTTGGAGCCCACCCCTTTGGACAACCCTTGACGCTTGCGGAAGACGATGGGGATCTCGATCACCCGCATGCCCAGCTTCAGGGCCTCGATGTACATGTGCGGCGAGAAGTGGTTCCCTCGGATTATCAGGTTCGGGGCCAGGCGCCGGTACGAGCCCACGCGCAGGGCCCGGTAGGTGCAGCCGCAGTCGGTCAGGCGCGTGCCCCAGAAGCGGGTCTGGATCAGCTTGGCCACCACCTGGTTGGCGGGATTGATCAGCCAGTCCATCTGGGTGTGCTTCTCGCGCAGTTCCTGGGTGGCCCGGGTGCCCAGCACCAGGTCGCAGTTCTCCAGGTACGCCAGGAACTTGGGGATGTCGCAGGCCGAAAACGTCATATCCCCTTCGCACAGGATGATCACATCCGAATCCCCCAGCCCTTCGGCCGCCTCGGCCAGGGCCCGCATGCAGCACGAGCCGTAGCCGGGGATTTCCTCGGTGATGACACGGTCGGCCCCGGCCTCTTGAGCCTCTTGTCGCGTGCGATCCTTCGAGTTGTTCTCCACCACAATCACTTGCCCGGCCAGGCTGGCCCCCCGGAATTCCTTGACCGCATCACCGATGCAGGCCTCATCGTTGTAGGCCGTTAGGCTCACGTGGATGCGGGCGCCCGCCAGGGGCGCATACGCGAAGTTCCGGGGCGGCGCCAGCCAGCGCTGCAAAAGGAACAGGCTCACGAACAGCACCGCCCCGCTGGCCGTAGCCACCGCGAACAATGTGTGGAAGGTAGCGGCCAGCCAGGGATGGCGGTAATTGAACAGCCACACCACTCCGGCCGCAAACGCCAGGCTGCCGCAGACCAGGAACACGCTCAGGCTGTAAAGGTTCAGCCGCCCCACCCAGGCCGCGCGCTCGGGCCCCGGCGAGGCGGCCAGGGACGAGTTGGTCGTGGTCGTCGGCAGTGTGGTCATCAGCCCACCCTCAAGACAGACAGCATCCCCCTGTCATTATCGGCTTTCCCCGGCCGCAGCCTTGGCCGCCGGCGCCGCCGCCGCGGCCGCCGGTGCCGCAACCGCCCGGCTGGGCGGGGTGGTGGACATGCCGGCCGTCACCGCAAAACGCATGGCCTCTTCCATCGTCATGTTCACCGGCTGGATGGCCGAGCGCGGCACCAGGATCGTGGCCCCGCCCAGCATGTAGCTGAAGGGGATGTACACGGCCACCATCTCGGCCCCGGCCGGGGCCAGCGGCAGGTCGGCCAGGCTCTCGCGGGTCAGAAGCCCCACCAACTGGGTGCCGCCGGGCAGGGATACCAGCACCACCTGATTACGCTTCTGGCGGTCGCCGCTGGAGAAAAAACCCGCCAGATCCCGCAGGGAGCCGTAGATGCTCTTGACCAGCGGCAGTGCCTCCAGCAGGTCTTCCGCCCAGTTGACCAGCCCGCGCACCAGCCAGTAATCCGCCAAGAAACCCACCCCCAGGATGACGATGATGCCGATGGCGATTCCCGTGCCGGGGAAGTACCAGCCCTCGGGCAGAAGCGGCTGTAACCAGCGGCCGAAAATGCCATCCATGAACTGCAACAGGATGACGGTCACGTAGACGGTCAGGACGATGGGCAGCACCACCACCAGCCCGCGCAGCATGGGTCTGAGAATTCTGCGTTTGAACATCCGTCGCTCCTTTGGGTCTCAAGCCTACGACCGATGAACGCATTGGGCAACGAGCAGGGGACGATGGCGAGATGGATGAGGTGAGATGGGGGATAAAGCATGGGTCAGGGAAAGTGCCCCCACACCACATCTCACATCGGACATCCACCATCCTCCATCCCACATCCTTCGGCCCGCCGCCGCTGAATCGAAACGTGCCGGTCCGTATCCACCATGACCTCCGCCCCCGGAAGGTGCAGCCGAGCCACCAGGACACGCAGTTCCTGGGGTGTAAAGGCGGCTTGAAGGCTCTGGCGGAAAAGCTGCTTCTGCGTGGCATCGGCCCCGGGGGTGTGCAGGGCCACCAATTCTTCCACGCGGGCCTGACTCGCGGGCCGGAACAGGTCGCGAATGAGCAATACCCCCCGCGGCTTGAGCACCCGCCAGGCCTCCTTGAGAAACGGCACCGGGTCGGGGATATGGTGCAGAATGGTGTTGCTGAACACGGCATCAAGAGAGGCATCCGCAAAGGGCAGGCCGGTGGCATCCGCCAGCACATAGCCCAGGCGGGCCGCGTGCGGTGAGGCCCGGGCCCGGGCCCGGGCAATGGCCAGCATGGCGGCCGACAGGTCCACCCCGGTTACGCGGGCTCCGGCGATACGCTCACAGACCCTCAGGGGGATGTCCCCCGGGCCCGTGCCGATATCCAGCATGAGCCCCCCGGCGTCCAGATCCACCAGGCGCTCTACGAAGTTGCGGTTGGGCTCGCTGTGGTCCATGGCGGCATAGCTCTGGGCTTCGGCGGGTGTTTCCATGGCCTGGGGTTCAAGAACGCGGGGAATCATGGGAAAGAATCTCTGATCGGTGATTTTGGATCTCTGCTCTCGAACAGCGCTCGCACCCGCCGGCCCGCTGGCCCCTACTTACGCCCCATGCCCCCAGCCTCCTTCCGGGGGCGCCCCTTTCGGTTAGCATACCTTCATGGTCGAACCTGCGCGGATCACCAGCGTTCAGAACCCCCGGATCAAGGCGGTGGTGCGTCTGGTCCGCGAGCACCGCGAGCGCCGGGCCACAGGTCGCTTTGTGGCCGAAGGAGCCCGGCAGATCGCCCGGGCCCTGGCGGCCGGGCTGCCTCTGCGTGAGCTCTACGAATGCCCCGCCCTGCCCTCGGCCGGCGCTGAGATTCCCTGGCCCCAGGAGGCGGATTTCGCCTACTTCGAAGTCAATGCCGCTGTCATGGGCAAGATGGCCTACCGCCAGAATCCCGAGCGTCTGCTGGCTGTCTTTGACCAGCCCTCCTGGCCCCCGGAACTGCCCCCGGAAGTCTCTCTGGGTTCCTTGCGCGATGCCGGACGGACTGGCCCGGACCCGTCCCCTCGGGTTCCGGGGGAAGCGAAGTCGGAGCTTTGGCTGGTGGCGGTGGGGCTTACGAAACCGGGCAACCTGGGCGCCATGGCCCGCACCGCGGCGGCGGCCGGAGCCACCGGCCTGATCGTGGCCGACGGCGTGGTGGACCCCTTCAACCCCAACGCCATCCACGCCAGCACCGGCGCCGTCTTCACCCTGCCCATCCTGGCCGGATCCTCAGCTCAGGTAATCGCCAGCCTCAAAGCCCGCGGCGCCACCCCGGTGGCCCTGGTGGTGGGAGCCACCCGGCCGTACCACCAGGTGGATCTGACCCGCCCCATCGCCCTGATCATCGGGGCCGAGGATACGGGCCTGGATGAAGCCTGGCGGCAGGCGGCCCAGGCCCACGGCCACTGCGTGAGCATTCCCATGGCCCCAAGCTGCGTGGACTCGCTCAACGCCTCCAACGCCGCGGCCATCGTGCTCTTCGAGGCCGTGCGGCAGCGGAATTCCGTCAGTTCCCACCACGCCGATCATCAGGCCTAGAATGGGCCCATGCCCCCCCAACCCTCCCTCTGTGAAGCCCTCGCCGCCGCCGCCCGCCAAGCCGGAGTCTTTGGCGATGTAACGGTCACCCCGACTGGCCTCCTGGCCCGCCCGCAGGGCCAAGCCGACGCCGTGTATTTCGTTGAACTGGGGGCTCCAGGGTCGGCGGCCGATCCCGGGCCAGTTCCGGGGTTAATTCCAGGGGCGGAGGCCTGGGTCGGCCTGGCCACCCCCGACCGGTGGCTCAGCGAATCCATCGAAGCGGACCTCATGCACACGGGGGACAAGCTGGAGGAACTGCTGGAAGAGGAACTGATCGACCAGGGCCTGCCTAAACCCGCCCTGGGTCTGAAAGTCGAGCACTTCCGGGACGACCAGAAACGCTACATCTTCCGCACCTGCTTCGCGGAGACCAACCCACTGCGCCTGGCCGCCGTCCTGCTGGCCTATCAGGCAACTTTCAGCCGCCTGGGCAATCTGGCCCCTCGGGAAGAGTGAGAGGATGGGGGCGTCTGTCGGCGTTCCGCCGCCCATCCATTTACATCCACCGCCCTGACCCCACGACCGGACCCAGGGTGGGCCCTTGACATTACTGCTGCAATAGTACATACTGTTACTACAGTATCACCCGTGGAGAGCCCCCATGAAGCGAACCGTCCAGCCATCCGACCTTGAGTTGCAGATTCTGGGCGTGCTGTGGCGCGGCGGACCGATGAATGTGCGCCAGGTGCTGGCGGCCATGCCCGATGGCAAGAGGCGGGCCTACACCTCCATCCTTTCGGTGATGCAGGTGATGGAGAAGAAGGGTTTCTTGACGCACCACACCCTCGGCAACACCCACGTGTACCGCCCCACCGTGGCCCGCCAGCACGTGCTGGGAGGCGTGCTGCGGCGGCTGGTGCAGAATGTGTTTGGCGGGTCTTCGTTGGCGGCGGTCCAGCACCTTATTCAGGACGAAGGCCTCAGCCAGGAGGAACTGCACGAAATTCAGCGTCTGCTGGACGCCCGGCGCCGGCCGCGGCACGCAGCGGACGACAAGGAGTAACCGCCATGTCAGGGATTCTTCTGGAGGCGGCTCGATCCCTTTCGGGGGAGGTCTGGCACCACGCCGTATTGGCGCTGCTGCACACGCTGTGGCAGGCGGGCGTGCTGGCGGGGCTGTGGTGGCTGCTGGCGCGGCGGATCGCCGCCACACGGGCCCGGCTGCGCTACGGGCTGGTGCTGGGGATGCTGGGAGCCGTGGTTGTCGCAGGCCTGGTGGCGTTTGCGCTGCTGGAGCAGCCGGTCCGGGCCCGAGCCGCAGATTCGGGGCTCTCGCGGTTGGCAGACCATCCTCGAAACGAGGCAGGTTGGGCCGTCGAGGCGGTGCAAGGCCAGGCCGCTTCCCTGCCGTCGCGTCCTAATCCCGAGCGTTCATCAGCAGGCACGGGCGGGACCGCGGTATCTTCCGCCGGCTGGACGTGCTGGGCCGCGCTGGCCTGGCTGGCGGGGCTGGCGGTGATGCTGGGGCGGCTGACGCGGTGCGTGCGGCACGCGGGGCGCCTGCGCCGCCAGACTGCCGGGGCCGCCTCCGTCCGGCTGCGCGAAGTCATGGACGACCTGCTCCAACGTGCCCCCCTGCGGCGGCCCGTGCGCCTGGCCCTGACCACCCTGCTGCGGACCCCGGCGACGGTGGGTGTGATCTGGCCGGTGGTCCTGGTGCCCGCGTCCCTGGCGAGCGAGCTTCCCGTGGAGCAGCTTCGCCTGATGCTGGCCCATGAGTTGGCCCACATCCGCCGCTGGGATTACCTGGTGAACGTGGGGCAACTGCTCGTGGAGGCGATCCTGTTCTTCAATCCGGCCGTGTGGTGGCTCAGCCGCCAGGTGCGGCTGGAGCGCGAGGCCTGCTGCGATGCGGCGGCGATTGCGTGGACGGGCCGGCGCATGGACTACGCCCAGACGCTGGCGGATTGCGCCCGGCGGCTGGGGGCCCCTGGAACCGGGTGGGGGCAGCGGGTGCCCGCGTTTGCGGATTCGGGCCGGACGGGGCCCGTGGTGGAGCGCCTGCGCCGGATCGTGCGGCCCCAGCGCCGGCCGGAGGTCGCTCTGCCGTGGTATTCGCTGGCCGGGGTGACGGTGGCTTGCCTGCTGCTCCTGGGCCTGCTCCAGAACGGCACCTTTCTGGCCGTGGCGGCGGCCCAGAAACTGCTGTCGCCGCAGCAGCGACAGGCGAAAATGGAAGAGGTGCGGCGGGATTTCGGCGGCCCGGATGGCAATGAAAACTCTGCCGAATTGAGCCTCAACCCCGCCAACAATATCGAGATCAAGGGAGTGGTCCGGCTGGCTGACGGGCGGCCGGCACCGCGGAACACGATCGTCATGCTCAACGTGCAATCTGCCTCAGCGGGCCTGAGTGCCGGTTGCATGACGGATGGCCAGGGCGCGTTCTCCTACCAAGCGCGACGGGGCGTGGTATATGCCATGGCTCAGGCCGATGGATATGCCCCCGCACGCATCGGGCCACTGCGCGGCGATGATACCCAGGCACTGCACAATATCCGCCTGACCCTGGAGACCGGCTTTGCCGCGTCCATCGTCTTTGTCGACCCCGCCGGACGGCCCATTCCCGGAGCCCGCGTGAACACCTCTTTGAAGGCGAGTCCCTCTTCCCATATGGGGGGTGGAAAGTACACGGCAGACGACCAGGGCCGATTGACGATTGACCACTGCGGAGGGGTGCCGATGCGGGTGGCGGTCACGGCCGCCGGCTACCAATTTGACCAGCGCGACCTGACTTTTGGCCCCAACCATCCTTTGACCTGGATGTTGCAGACCGCCCGACCGACGACCGGGCTGGTTCTCGGCGCCGATGGCCGGCCTGTCGCCGGGGCCACCGCCCGGCAACTGTCCCGCCGCGGCTTTGCGGATATTGACACGGACCCATCGCCAAACCAACTGGATTTCATGCCGGTACTGGCGACCAGCGATGCCCGGGGGCGGTTGGTGTTCACGTCCCTGCGCGACAACTGCAGCTATGCCGTTTACATCTCGGCACCCGGCTGCGGACCGGAGATTGTGCACCACGTTCAGGCGGGTGATGGGGAGGTCCTGGTCAAACTCGGGCCGCCGCGAACCATCCATGGCAGGATTGTGGGGGATCTGAGCACCCTGGCGGACAAGTCCGGCGGCGGGCAGAAAAAGCACGAGCTGCGCTATGAATTGAGTTACCGCGCCAAGGAGAACGTCGTGCATAGCTGGTCCGAAACGACTGAGGTCAAGGCGGTGCCCGGCGGCGGGACTTTTCAGATTGATAATGTGCCACCTTGCCAGGTGTCATTCGATCTTGGCGCTGACAGTCACAACCTGGACATGACGCCGACGGGCAAAACCGCCGAGGTAACGCTGGATTTGCGGCCGGTTCCCACGGTCCAACGGCCGGTGATGGTCAAACTGATCGTGCCGCCCGGGCAGCCCATGCCCACGGGCAAGCTACGAGTCGACTATGTGGCGCCCAATCATCCCAACGGCTATCGGCCCTTCTGGCTGCCGGTGGATGCGCACGGTGTCGTGCGCATTGACGTGCCGGTGCCGACCAAGTTCCGGTACGAAACGGGGGAACTGGTGGGGTACTGGGTGGCGGAAAAGTCGGAGATCCCGGTGCCGGCGGGAAAGGAGCCGCTGGTATTGGAGGTGCCGGCGTTCCCCGCCGGGGCGATTTACGGGTTGGTGCGCGGGGTGGATGGCCAGCCGTGCGACCGGTTCAACATCCTGGTGGACACCATCAAGGCCCCCACGGGCGTAGCACCACTGAACCTCTGGTCGGCTCAGAATCACCTGCGGGGCGATGGATCGGGGCGGTTCGTGGTCAGCCCCCTGGTACTGGGGGGCAGATACCGGCTGACGGTGACTTCCAGTGACGTGGGCTCGCCGGCGGCGGTCGTCAGCGAAGTGTTCGCCATTGACGCGCAGCATCCGGTGGCCCAGGCCGATTTGCAGTTTGTGGAAGGCCGGCCGGTGGTGGTGCAAGTGCTGGGGCCCGATGGCAAGCCGGCAGCGGGGGTTCGGGCATCCCTGGACCTGAACAGGAACTCCGGTGGATCCTCCAGCACGCAACGCACCACGGATCGCGACGGCAAGATCACGTTCCAGCACGTCAATTCGGCCATGCCCGGCACCTACCGATGGACCATCCAAGCCGGCCCGGACACCTGCGGCACCAGCGTCCCGGTGGACTGGAAAGCCGGACCACAGGTCATCCACCTCAAGAAAGGCCTGACCGCGCGGGGCCTGGTGATCGAGGCCAGGACCGGCCGCCCGGTGCCGGGGGCGGTCGTGCGTCTGGGGCCCAGCGAATATGATGACGGCGGGTTCTGGGGCATGCTGGAAACCCGCACCAACACTAAGGGCGAGTGGTCATTTGCCAACCTCGAACCCAGAACCTATCGCGCCTACGTGAACGATGCCGTGCCGGTGGGGACACTCATTACCGAGAATGCTGATGGCTCGACGTCGTATACCACACCACCCGGGGCGGCGGGATATCCCGATATCGTGGCCGGACGGACGGCGCCCGTTGCACTGCGCGTAGTGCTGCCGCCGCACTCGAAGTTGCGGCCGGTGGGACGGTGAAATCGCCGGAGGGCGTTTGGATGCAGATCCGGACACCCGCCGCGTCCTCCCTTGGTCACAAGAGAGGCCTGCGGTCTACGCGCAGCGCACGGCCACAAGGGTGGTGTCATCGGTGCGCGGGGCCAGGCCGGCGAAGCGGCGCATCTCCCACAGGACATGGTTGACCACCTCATGGGCTGACTGGCTGGCGGTGTCTTTCAGGGCCTTCATGATGCGGTCGCGGCCGAAACGGTGGCGGTCGAAGTTCATGGCGTCCATCAGGCCATCGGTATACAGCAGCAGCAGGTCGCCGGGCTGCAGGTCGCAGATACCCTTTTCGTACTTCTGGGCCGGGTCCACCCCCACCACCATGCCCCCGGCCTCCAGGCGGATGAAACGCCCCTGGCGCAAGAGCAGTGGCGGCTCGTGGCCGGCATTGCAGTAGGTCAGGCGCCGCGTGCGCGTGTCCAGCACGCCGTAGAACAAGGTGGCGAACTCGTTGGTCCGGGTGTCGCGGCAGAGGGAGACATTCACCCGGCGCATGATCTCATCGATGTCGTACACATCCTGGGCATAGGCCCTCAGGCTCGAGCGCACCGCCGCCATGAGCAGGCTGGCGGCCACCCCCTTGCCCGAAACGTCGGCGATGGCCAGCCCCAGGTTGCCGGAAAACTCGATGAGGTCGTAGAAATCGCCGCCCAGTTCCATACTGGGCACGTAGCGGGCGTCGATATCCAGACCCGGGATCCGCGGAAGCTGCCGCGGCAGCATGCGCTGCTGCACATCCGCGGCCAGCTTGAGCTGGCGCTCCACGCGCAGGGCCTCGCGACGCTTGTCTTCCAGGCGGGCGTTGTGGATGGCCGTGGCCAGAAGCTGGGCCATGGCCTTCAGGAGATCACGCTCGTACTTGCTGAAGGTGCGCAGCTCCCCGGTGAAGAGCTGGAGCACCCCGATGGGCTCGCCCTTGAACACCATGCCGGCACAGAGCTGCGAAACCAGGCCCTCGCGTTCGGCGTCGTCGGGATAGATGACGCGGGAATCGCTGCGCATGTCGCTCACGTAGGAAATGCCATCGCGCAGGGCCTGTATGAAAACGTCGCTGCGGCCGGCCACGATGGGGCCCTTCTGCAGATACGCCGGGGACAGGTTGTACACGCAATCCGTGTGCAGCTCGCGGCGGTCCTCATCCAGCAGACGGATGCCCACGGCCTTGGCCCCGAAAGTTGCCGCCGCTTCGCGGGCCGCGGCCTGCATGATCTGCTGCGCATCGCGCTGCTGGGACAGGATGGTGGACAGCATGTACAGCGTGGAAAGCTCATCAAGGCGCTTGCGGAGCTGGTGTTCCTGGTAGCACAGGCGGGCGATGCTGTTGGCCAGCAGGTACAGGAACTGCACGGCCGCCGCCCGGTTGGCGCCGTAGGTCTCGCGGGCGGCCTGCAGCAGGCGGTCCAGCTCGGCCGCGGGCAGGTTCAGCCGCTCCAAGTCGGCCCGCAGCCGGTCTTCCCCCGCCCCGGCGTAGCCCCCATCCAGGGCGGCATTGAGGCTGATGGAGCCCAGCTTGGTGCCTTCGACGATGATGGGGGCCGCCAGCACGGACTGGGGCTGCGACGGCGAGCCAGACATCTCATCCACCATCAGCCATTCCAGCACGCGGTCGGCCTGTTCGCGGGCCGAGGCATCGGTGGGACTGGTCAGTTGACGGCCATCGGCATCGTAAATGGACGTGGCGTAGCGGGTCAGAGCGGAAAAGGCATCCTGCAGTTCCTGCAAGGTGCGCACATCCACGAAATCGGTCAGCGATAGGCGCGAAGCCGGGGTTTCCGGTCGCGGCGCGTCCACCGGCGTCGGCGCGGCGGCCACGGGTCCCGGCGCACTGTCCGGGCGGGACGGATCGGGCATGGGTTCCATGGCGCTCACTGGGTCGTCTGAGTCCCTGCGGGCTTCCCTGCGCCGCTGTCAGGCCGGCCACCGGTCATAGGGGAGGTGGAGGAAGGCGCCGCAGCCGATGGCCCCGGGTGCTGCCACAACTGCCGCAACACCGGCCAGAGCGGATCCAGGGGCGCCCGTGCTTCGGCCAGGTCCAGCCCATACTCCACCAACTGGGGCTGGCGGAACTGGTAGCCCAGATAGGCCATCAGCAGACACGGCTCCGTCCGCGTCCGCGAAAGATGGATCATGTCCTGCAGTTGCCCCTGCATCCACGCCAGACGCTTGATGTTGGGCAGCAGACGCGGCTGGTAACGCACGGCGATCAGTTCGGGATGCGTGCCGAACACCAGGCGCAGGTTGTAGGCGGCCGAGCGGATCATGCCCGCCCCCAGTTCCGCATGCACCAGACCGATCCGCACCAGCGGATTGTTGGGGGCCAGGTCCTCGGCCTGGCGGTACTTGCTTTCGGCATCGAAGTAGCGGTTTTCCCTCAGATCCACCTCAGCCTGAGCCAGCAGTCCGTTGACGATGCTCTTGCGCCGCCCGGCCAGCGAACCCAAGGCCGGACCCTGATCGCGCAGGGTGTTCAGGAAGCGCTGGATTTCCCGGGCCTCGTGGGCCTTCGCAGGATTCTTGGATGCCTGCTGGAGACTGCCGAATCCCAGGTCAGGCAGCAGACTGCCCGAGGTTCCGCCGGCCGGGGCTGGGGCGCCCGGACTCCCGGCCGCCGGGGTGCCGCCCTCATTGGTCTGGCCTTCCTTCGGAACCGGCAGGCCCAGGGCCAGAGCCCGCGCCCGGTCGCGCTGCTGGCGGGCCTGAGCCAGTTGTTCGGCCGTCGGCTGGGGCAAAACCGGTTGGAAGCCGGAAGCCGCAGCTTCCGCCCCTGAAGGCTGCGCCGCATTCTCCGACGGCGTTGGAACCAAGCCCTGATGGCGCGTGGGGGTCTGGGGCGCCTTCCCCTGCGCCAGCAGGGCGTTGGCCTTCATCTGGGCCAAGAGATCCATATACACATCTTCCCCCGGTTTGACCTGGCGCGAGCCCAGAGGGCTGAACACCGAGGCCTCGATCTGAGCCACGCGATCGGCCAGGGGCTTGATCTGCTCTATCCGCTGCGCCTTGACCAGAGCCTGGATCTGCTCGCCCAGGGCCAGGGTCGCATCTGGCCAGTTCTTCTGGAAAACCGGGTTGGTGCTCACCGCCCCCGGCCCCGTATTCAATTGCTGGGCATTGCGCCGGGCCACCTCCGCCGGGTTCTGGGAAAAGTCCGACGGCGGGGCCGTACCTTTGTAGACGTCCACCCCCTGCAGGGAGGGCTGGACCCCCAGATCGAAGGATCGCAGCCCCAGCAGCGGCGAACTGGTCATCGGCTGCACCTGATTGCCCTGCACGCTGAAATAATCGGGCTGAATGGGGGTGGTGCCGGTGGCTGGCACCCCAGACTCGAAGGTGCGCGGCACCAGGCCCGTCTCGCTGGGCCGCACGATGAGCCCCGAGGAGCCCCCGATCAGCAGATCGGGCCCGCCGCGGCCCAGTTCCCCCACGGAAGTGGGGGCAAACTGCCGGTACACCTGGTAAGACGGCGCCCCCCCCACATGCCCGGGCAGCGCCGAATAGTTGCCCAGGCTCTGGGCCCGGAAACGAAAGAGCGAGTCCCCGGCCAGCGTGCCCTGATAGTCGCCCGGGGCCATGTAGGGGGCGGCCACCCTCCCGTTAATGATCGGCCCGTGGAAGTAGGCCAGCCCCGGCACGTTGCCCGTGATGATCGCATTGCGGGCGTAGTAGTCGGGTTGCGCCACGGTCTGGTTCACGCCGCCCGAACCACGCTGCAGGTTGTTGTCCAGATTGTGACCATCCCCCATCTGATTCTGAGCCTGCGCCCAGGGGGCAGCCATCCCCAGCAGGCCGGCGAAGAACGCCAGCCAGCCTACGACCGCCAGTTTCTGGTACGCGTTGGCCATGACCAAACCCCGCTACGGCGGGCACAGCCCCGGCCGGCCGACTCGAGCCGCCGGGCTTCCCACCTCTATCTTATTTTACGCTCCAGACGTGTCAGCGGATCTCCCGCACTTCGAACCGCTTGCTCCCCCGCGGCAAGTCCACCTTCACCACATCGCCCACCCGGGCCTTCATCAGGGCCTCGCCCATCGGGCTGGCGGCCGTCACTTCGATCTCCTCACCGTCAAACCGGCCGGTGGCCTCGCCCACGATCTTGTAAAGGTCTTCACTTTCATCGCCCAGGTCTTTCAAAAGCACCACCGAGCCCAGGAAGGCCATGTCACCGGCCAATTCCGCGGCATCGTCCTTGTCCACCACCTTCACCGTGCGCAGGCGCTCTTCCAAGCGGCGGATTTCCGCCTCATTCAGCCCCTGGTCCTCGCGGGCCGCGTGGTATTCCGCATTCTCCGACAGGTCGCCCAGGGCCCGGGCCTCCGCGATGCGCTTGCTGATGACCGGCCGCTTAGCCTTCATCTCCTCCAGTCGCTTTTCCAAGTGGCTTCTTTCCTCAACCGTGATGATCTGCATCGGACAACGCTCCTTCGGCCGACCGTTCGATGGGCACGGACGGCTCCATCTCCAGCTTGTGCCGGTAATACCATATTGGGGACGTCCCGCGCCATCGCGGCCGTCCCAGCCATTACCTTACCCGTTATCGGCGTTGAGACAAGGCCGACTTGGGTATTATCCGGACCAACCCCGGGATGCCCACCAATCGCCCTGCCAAAATCTCCGGGTAGTCCTTCCGCCCGGGCCCCGACACCTCGCAGGGCCAGAGCCCCACCCCGGGGCGTGTGATCGCACGCCCCAGCCCCGTCTGCCAGGTGCCGCGTGGCCAACGGTTGCGTGATGGGGTTGGGTAGGGCGGCCGCACCCACCGTTTCGCCGCCCGAGAAAACGGACC
>JAJXSS010000467.1 GCA_021784455.1 Planctomycetota bacterium | reverse complement strand
GGTCGCGTGCATCTTGGCGCTGGCCGCCCAACCGCCTGGCTGGACCAAGGCACTTGCAGATGGATCTTAAGGAACACTCACCCCATGCCAAGGGACACAGCGAGCACTGGTCGGCTGCGGCCACACCCCGAGATCCGCTTTGCCCCCGCGCAAGTGGAGGTGGATCTGAACGCTGTGGCGGCCCGCCTGCGCCAGGAGCCGCAGGCGGGAGAGGGAGGGCATCGCCAGGAAACGGTCTATAAAGACGGCGGCCTGACCGTCGCTTTGTTCCTCTTCGAGCGTTTCACGGGCCTGCTGGAGCACCAGACCGCGGGCACGGTCAGCATGCACGTGCTGCGCGGACGGATCAAAATCAGTGCAGAGGATCAGGTCCACGACCTGCGGGCCGGCCAGATCCTGGTGCTGTCGCCTGGAATCAAGCACACCGTGGCGGCCGAAGAGGAAAGCCAGATGCTGGTGATGGTGCGCCTGGTGGAGGGCTGATGGCCGGGCGGTTCCGGCCTGCGATGGGCAAGTCGAGCACTATGCCTTCCCCGGAAGATCAGGCCCGGATGCGCCTTGACTCGCTGGGCGACCAGAACCGCTTGGACCTCGTAACGCCGGAGAACTGGCTATGGCAGAGGCACGCGCCGAACAATGGCATGAGGTACTGGCGAAGACGGAGTGGGTGGCGATCGTGACCCAAAGCGAGCGGGGGCCGCACGTGGTGGCCACTTGGGGGGCTTACATCCGCGACCTGAGCGATGGTGATTCGGACACCCTGGTCGTGCCGGCCGGGCGGTATCACCAGACGGAGAAGAATCTCCAGCGTGACAGGCACATCCAGGTGATGCTGGCTTCGCGCCAGGTGGCCGGCAGTCATGGTCCGGGCCAGGGCTATCTGCTGGAGGGCGAAGGCGAGATCCAGACGACGGGCGCATGGGCCCAGCGGGCCAAAGCCCAATACCCGTGGGCCCGCGGGGCGCTGGTGATTCGCGTGCAGGCAGCGCAGGTCCAGCTTTGAACCGGGCCTGCGGCCAACCAGGAAAGAAGGTTGAACCAAGCCCGAACAGATACCGCTATACCCGACAGGGACCGGGGCACTGGCCGAATAGAGGCCCACCATAGCCGAGGCGCCTGGCTGCCAGGTGCCCAGAAGGCCGTTGAGTCTGCGATTTTCCCGTGCTTGGAAGGAGCGTCCCATGTGGGATAAATTTTCCCATGACAACGTTGATGTCCGGATCGATGAAAATTGCGGGCCGTACATCATGATTGAACCGGCCAGAATCGCCCAGGTTGAAGAACTCTTGCGGAACAACGGTATCGTCTTCACACTCGAGGATGAGTCTCACATGTGCCTGGGGACCCCGGAAGCGGCGGTGATCGAGTTTGGGAAGGGAGCGGATGTGACCAGGATCCAGCAGGTGCTGGACAGCGTGCCCTGATCCTGCCGGCGAAGCGAAGACGAATCGCTCCCAATGCGCGACGGCAAGATCCTTCTCGTCCTGGAACGCGGTGGCGACGAGGACTCGGCCCCGCAATTTTAGGACTCAGTAACCGGCAAATGCCTCGGTCCGGATCCTGTCGCTCCTGACCCCCGCATCGCCGAGCACCTGGCGCATCGCCGACACCATCGGCGGTGGGCCGACGAGGTAGAACATCGGCAGGTTCAGATCGCGGACCGACTTCCGGAGCATGGCTTGGGTGATGTAACCTGTCTCTCCGCTCCAGTTCCGGCGTGATTCCGCCATGCCAGTCATCGTGGCGACGAAGTTGAATTGCGGGTGCCTTGCCTGGACTTCGGTGAGCTCATCGAGGAACGCCGCATCTTCCGGCCGCCGGTTTGCATAGAAGAGAGCGATTCGGTGGGGAAGTTTATCATGGGCGGCTTGAAGGACGATGCTCCGGACCGGTGTAACCCCGATACCGCCCGCGAGAAAGACCGCGGGAACGCTCGCGTCGCTGTGCAGGGTGAAAAGGCCTTCCGGCTCGCTCAGCGTGACTACCGACCCCAGGGCCATCGTCTGGAGCGTGCGTTTAAACGCGGTGTCCCGCATTCGCGTGGCCACCAGGAGGTCGTCCTCGTAGGGGGCGCTGGCCAGCGTGAACGTTCGCGTATCGCCTTCTGCGTCGGTCTGGGGCGGGTTGATGAGCGTGAGATCGGCAAACTGGCCCGCTTGGTACGAGAACGCGTGGGGCTTAGTCAGGTAAAAGGCCAGAGTTCCGGAGGCGATTTCCCGGCGGTCCTTTAATCTGACTTGGTAGTTGGCCATGATAAGTCTCCGTAAAGCCCATGGGCCTCAAGTCCCCCCCCCCGCCGGTCGCCGTTCGAAAGCTGTCCCCGCCTCCATCGTACGCACACGGCCGGATCCGTTCCCGAGGCGGGAAATGGGCCCAGGTTCCGTTGGGTCAACGTGGGCGCGTGCGGATCTTCTTGAGGGCCGTGCCTTTGTGCATGGCCAGGTGGTCGGTCTTGTCGCTCTTGATCAGATAACGCGGCTCATCTTTGGAAGCACGCACCGTATACCCCTTGAAAGTGATCGGGGCGACAAGACATTTCTTGATCGTGCCCCGCACCCAGCCGGCCTCCGAGTTCCATTCCACGTGATCTCCCACTTTGAAGCTCCGCGCCCGGCGGGGCGGGGCGGCTCGGCGGCGAGACCGCTGTGCCGCGCGAATTCCTGCGGGCGCAGCGAGTGGCCCCTCCGCCGCCAAGGGATAGCTGACGGCTTGCCCTTTCACCACCGCCCAGGGTGTGAGCACGTGCTTGGGGCATTGGGTCGCGCTCATGATATGTCGGACCTGGAAGCCGCGGGCCACCAGGGCGTCGGCGATCAGGGAGCGATGGCAGCGCCAGGGCACCGCCTCGGCGCACATCAGGGCGACGCGCTCGTTGCGGGCCAGACGCATGAGCGCCTGCAAATGGCGCCGGAACTCGGGTGTCTGCATGTAATCGGCATAACCGCGGAAGGACAGGTTGTGCCAGGCCTGGTTCGGTGAATTGGCGCGGGCGTGACGCAGGCCGCCCAGCCCGGCCGCGTGCTGATACTCGATCCCGGCGGAGTGTAAAGCGGCCTGCAAGCCATCCTTGTTGAACTGGGGGTTGTGCCGCGAACGCGGTATGGTCCGCACATCCACGAGTCGGGCTACCTCATAAGCTGCGAGTAGGTGGAGGAAGTTCTGCAGCGTGCGCGTCGAATGGCCCACAGTCAGCACGACAACGGGGGTTTGT
>JAJXSS010000466.1 GCA_021784455.1 Planctomycetota bacterium | reverse complement strand
GGGGCAGGTTCTGCAGCACCATCTGGCTGCAGGTGTCCATGGCCTGCATGGCCTGCCAGAGCTCGCCCCGGCCGTTGGGCCCGTTGTAGAAAGTCAGGGCCCGAATGTCGTAGGAGCCCTGGTTAAGCGTCTGATCCACGGGCTGGAGCAGGTTCAGTTCATCCTGGAGTTGCGAGCGCAGGGTGTCCACCGCATCGGAGACCCAACTGCCGTTGATCCCCTGGCTCTGATAGGTCTGCATGGCCTGGTCCAGCCAGTTGTCCTCCTTCAGGGAATAGGAAACGGCCAGGGGCATGCTGTCGAGCACGTTGGCCGCCACGATGAGCTGGGCCATGCCCACGTTGTTCATGGCCACCGTGTTGGCGGCCCGGGCCACCCAGCCGGCTCCGGCGGCGGCCGTGGCGTCGGCCGCGTTCTGGGCCACCACGCGGCCGTTGGTTTCGTGCCCCAGGTTCATGACAAAGAGCACCAGACCCACCAGCAGAAACAGCCCCATCAGCGTGATCACCATGACCACGCCCCGGCGGGAAGAATGGCTGATTTTCGATGCTCCCTTTTCGATTGCTTCCGGAAGCCCGCGGGCGCAGTTCCGGAGACGCGGCGTCCGCCGCTTCCTCCAATGGAAAATCGAAAATCGACAATCCAAAATCATCGTCAGTTTTCCGGTGGCTTGGTTTCGCTGGCGTGCTTGGCGACTTCCGCCAGCATGGCCTGAACCTCTTGCGCCTTGGCCCGATCGGGGTAGTTCCGGCGAATCGTCTCCAGCCAGCCGCGGGCGTTGATCCAGTTCTTGGCCTGGATATCGCGGTGGGCGTTGGCGATCAGGCTGTCGTATTCCGTGTCCGACTGCCGCTGGCGGACTTCCTCGGTGTCCATCAGGGCCCGGGCCTTGTCGTAGGCCACCTTCGCCTCCGTGTAGCGGCCCTGGTTGCGGTAGGCATCCCCCTGCGTCAGGAATTTGTCGTACTGGTCGATCTTGTCCGCGGTCTGGGACAACTGTCGGGCGGTGGGGTTAGTGGGGTCGAGGTCGAACACCTTGGCCAGGGCGGCCCGGGCCTCGGGAACCTTCTTGGCGTCCACCAGCGCCTGGGCCACCTGCAACTGAAGCTGCACCTTGGCATCCTTGAGCTTGCCGGCCACCGCCGGGTCCGGGGCCATCTTCAGGACCTTTTCGTACTGCATGATGGCCGAAGCCCAGTTGCCGGCGGCGGCCTGGGTTTCGGCTTCACGCAGCAGATCGTCGCGGGTGGCCGCGGTTTCCAGGCGCTTCAGCGCATCCTTGGCCTCGGGCTTGTAGGGCTCGGCCGCCAGGTAGAGACGCTTGGCCCCGGGGATGTCCCCGGCCTGTTCCAGTTCGGTGGCCCGCTGGTAATCGGCGTTGGCCTGGAACTGGTGCAATCGGGCTTCGGTCTGGGGGTCGGCCTTGTTGAGCGTCAGCACTTTCTTGGCCTGGATGATGGCCTCGCCCCAGTTGCCGCCCTGGGCGGCGGCATTCATGGCGGCCGTGGCCCGCTCCAGGTCCATCTGGTTCTGGTATGTCTGGCGCTGGGTCAAAAAGGCCTGCACGTGGGCCTGGCCGTAGGCATCTGAAAGCAGGGTCATGGCCTGGTTGCGCTGCCCCGCTGACCACAGGCTGGCGGCCCGATCCAGCACTTCCTGGTACTGCGCGTGGCGGGCCCGCCCCTCGATCTGGGCCCCCAGGTCGTCCAGGCGGGCCTTTTCGCTGTCGGTGAGTTTCAGCGTGTCGCGGCTGCGCAGATCGCTGAGTTCCTGGCGGGCCTCGTCGAACTTGCTGGCGCTGATGTCCGCTTCCACCTTGGCGATGATGTTGGCCAGCGTCTGGCGGATGGTGGCATCGCGCTCGGTGTTCTGCACCAGATCGCGATCCACGATGGGCCGGCCCTGGTTGTCGGCCATGTTGTCCACCTTCTGCAGCAGCGGCAGAGCCTTGTCGTAATCCTTGGCGTTCAGGGCATCGTGGGCCTGGATGAACAGCAGATGGGCCTCAATGGCCTTGGAGAGGCTGGCATCGCTCTTCCACGCGGCCTGCAAACGCTCGAAACCGTCCTTCGTGCCGTCAAAGTCGCCGCTGTTGAAGCGCTGCCGCAGGTCCAGGTACTGCTGCACCGCGGCTTGGCGGGCCGCCTGCCTCGCCTGTTGCTCCCGGGAGTTGCGCACGCCGAGCATGATCAGCCCGACCAGGGCCGCCAGCACCAGCACGCCGCTGGCCCCCACCAGGGCCAGAATCAGCCGGGGCAGGGGCTTCTTGCGGGGCAGCGGCGCCGTGGGCTGGGCCGTGGGGGTGGCCTGGGTCTCGACGGTGTGGGCCTGGGGCTCCTCCTTGCCCGCAAAGTGCCGGCGGATCGCCGCCACCAGTTCCTCGGCCGAGGCAATGCGCTTTTCCGGGACTTTCTCCATCATCCGGGCCACCAGCTCCGAGAGTTTGGGCGGCACGGCCGGGTTCAACGTATGCAGCAGCGGGGCGGTAACCCGCATGTTGGTGTGCCACTTCATCCAGCGCAAGGCCTGGTTGCGCTGGTCGCGCAGCACGATCTTGAAGGCCTGCTCGAACTTCTCGCGCCCGGCCAGCATTTCGTAGGCGATCATGCCCAGGGCGTAGATGTCGGCCGTGGCCGTGGCCGGCTGCTCGTCATCGAAGCACTCGGGGGCCAGGTAGCGCACCGTGCCCACATCCATCGCGTCCTGCTGGCCCAGCAAGGTGGCCAGACCAAAATCGCACACCTTCAGCCCTCCGCGCTTGTCCAGGAGGATGTTGGCGGGCTTCAGGTCCCGGTGCACCAGACCCTCGCGGTGGATCGCCGCCAGCCCCATGGCCGCCGCGCCCACAATGCCCAGGGCCAGCGGGGTCTCCACCGGGGCGGGGTTCTGGGCCAGCATCTGCTCCAGCGACTGGCCCTCCACGTACTCCATGATGATGAATAATCCGCGCTGATCCTCCACAAAATCGAGGATGCGCACCAGGTGCTTGTGCTGGCCCGACAGACGCTTCTGCAGCGCCGCTTCTTTGCGGAAGTTCTCGCGGAAGGCCTCCTCGTTGGAGGTGTGGCGGGGGTCGAAATTGAGCTGCTTGATCGCCACGTAGCGGTCCAGGAGCCGGTCGTAGCCCTTGAAGACGATGGATTGCCCGCCGCTGCCGATCTGCCCGACAATCTCAAACTTCTCGACCTTGTCGCCCGGCCGCAGCATCCAGTTCGTCGCGTTG
>JAJXSS010000465.1 GCA_021784455.1 Planctomycetota bacterium | reverse complement strand
GGCCCGACAGGTACTCCATGATGTCGTAGATGCGTTCGCGCTCGTTAAAGCCGTAGAGGAAGGCCGTAAATGCCCCCAGGTCCAGGGCGGCGGCCCCGATGGACAAGAGGTGGTCCTGGATGCGGGCCAGTTCGGCCAGAATGGTGCGCAGCCACTTGGCCTTGGGGGTCAGGTCGATGCCGAAGAGTTTTTCCACCGCCGTGTGCCAGCAGATGTCGTTGGCCACGGGCGAGACGTAGTTCATCCGGCTGACGATGGTGACGTACTGGTTGTAGTCCAGGTGCTCCCCGAGCTTCTCGAAGCCCGAGTGCAGGTAGCCGATGTGGGGGGTGCAGCGGGCCACGCGCTCGCCATCCAGTTCCAGCACCAGCCGTAAGGTGGTGTGGGTGGCGGGGTGCTGGGGCCCGAAGTTCAGCGTCCAGCGGTCGCTTCGGGCATCGGGCTTGACGTAGGGCGTGGTTTCCACGTCTACGTCGAATGGCTTGAGGTCATAAGGCATGGCGCATCGTTCCGGGAAAATCTTTCCAGGGCATCACCCCGGGGTTTCCTTCCCGGGTCCAGGGGCCGGGTAGACCCGAGATTCTAGTGAAGCCCGCCGGAAGTAGCCAATCTCCCCTGTTTGAGGAGAATCGGCGATCGATTGATCGTCTGCTGGGCACAAGGCCGGCGCGGTATCATCCACATGGGGATGGGCGGAGTACATCATGTCCAGCCGCAAAATCTTTCTGATCATCATGCTTGTCGCCCTGGCCGCATCGGCCCTCACGGGCATCTTCGCTGTTCTGACGACTTCGGGCGATGCGCTATGGCGGATGATGACCACCGCGATCACGACCGCGGTGGTCACGGCTTTCCTGTTACCGCTGTCGCTGCTCATCGACCGGCCCAAGCTCCGCGCCGGAGGCCTGACCGGGATGGGCACGCTTCTGTTCGCCTGGATCTGCGTGATGTTGCTGACCTGGCGGCAGAATCTGGGCGGTTACGACCTGGAGGAGCGTCTTGCGGGCACGTTAGGCGCCACACTTCTGTGCGGCCTGCCCGCCGCCGGGGCCTTGCTGCTTATCACCTGCCAATGGGCCCGCTTTGCCGCCTGGACCTTTGTGGGCCTGGCCGCCTATGCCTGGCTGGTGGCACTGGCCGGCTCCTGGATCACGGTCGGCATCTCCGCCTCCTACAACCTTTCGGGGCATTTATGGGCCACGGCCACGATCCCTTACGGCATCGGCACGCTGTGCGCGCTGCTGCTGGTCAATCTCGGCCAGGGAGACCGTCGCTACTTCCGCTGGGCGGGCGTCGTCATGGGAGGTGTCGCGATCGTCATCGCCGTGGCGGGAGTCTGGTCGGAATCCAACTTTGAGTTCTGGGGCCGCATCGGCGGCTTTGCCTTGACGGCGTGCCTCGTTCTGGCCCATTTCAACGTGGTGCTCATGGCCCGCTTGCGCCGCCATCAGCAATGGCTCAAATGGGCCACGATGGCCTGCTCGGGCATCGCCGGGGTGGCCGTGGCCATCCTCCTGGTCTACGACGATTCCGGCCGGTGGAACGACTTGCTCCTGTTCCGCTTTGCTTACGCCCTGGCCGTGGCCGGGGGCTGCGGCAGTATCGCCCTGATCATCCTTTCCTCCTTGAATCGCCGCATCGATGGGCCGCTAATCCCGTCCGTCGAGATGAAGACCATCCAACTTGCCTGCCCGCGCTGCGGCCAGCACCAGACGCTGCCCCTGGGCGAAGCCGCCTGCCAGGCCTGCCGGCTCAAGATCATTACCCATGTGGTCGAACCCCGTTGCCCGGCCTGCGGCTACAACCTCTTCAGGCTCATCTCCGACCGCTGTCCCGAATGCGGTGCCGTTCTGGCAGATTCGGAAAAATCCGTGGCTGGAGCGGTGCCAGGATCTTGAGCTGCCCCAGCGCATCCCGCGCGCCGCCGCCGTTTCTGGTCCGGCCACCAAGAGCCCCAATCCCACCTTGGACACCCGTCCTCTCGCGTATTACCGAGCAACGCCGGATCCGCCGCCCCTTCGCACCCTCGCTAAACTTTCCGCATGGCTGGCCACCTCGACATCCCCTTGGCTGACCGCGCCACAGCCGTGCACCGCCTGGCGGACAAACTGGAGTTTGCCCTTCTGGGCATCGCCTCGGCCGAGCCTGCGGACCGCGAAACCGAGTTCCGGGGGTGGCTCGCCCAAGGCAAACATGGTCAGATGACCTACCTGGCCGAACCGCAGCGAGTGGAACAGATGCTGGATGTCCGCAAGATGGTCCCCGGTGCCAAATCCATCATCTCTGTAGCCGACTGGTACGGCGCTGAGGGGCCCCCCTGGAAAGGGGCGGGGGATAAGGGGCCGGCGGAGCATGTGGCAGCCGGGTCCCAGCCGCCCGCCCCCGGCCCCCTGGCGGAGGCGCCCCTGGCCCCTTCCCAACGCGGCCGGGTGGCCCGCTATGCCTGGGGCGAAGACTACCATCGGCGTATCAAACGCCGGCTGCACCATCTGGCCGATGCCTTGAGGGAGCTTTGGCCGGGCGAAACCTTCCGCAGTTGCGTCGATACGGCTCCTGTGCTGGAACGCGAGCACGCAGTCCGGGGGGGGCTGGGGTGGATCGGCAAGAACACCTTGCTCATCCATCCCCGAAGAGGCTCCTGGCTGCTGCTGGGCCAGATCATCACTACGCTGGCCATCCAGACCAGTGAAGAAGCCGGCGTGCCGCGCGTGGCGGACCACTGCGGCACCTGCCGCCGGTGCATCGACGCCTGCCCGACCCACTGCATCGCCGACCAGGGATACACGCTGGATGCTTCGCGCTGCATCAGCTACCTGACCATCGAGCACGAGGGCCCCATCGACGAAGCGATGCAGACCATGATGGGAGACTGGGTGGCGGGCTGTGATGTGTGCCAGGAAGTCTGCCCGTTCAACCGGCCGGAGCCCGAGCCTCCGGCTGCCGGGGCCACCCCGGAACTACCCCTGGGGCACGAGCCGGCCTTAATGGAACTCCTGGGCTGGACCAGTCAGGTGCGGCAGGCCGCCCTGGAGCGATCGGCACTCAAGCGCCTTACCCTGGAGCAGTGGAAACGCAACGCCATCATCGCGGCCGGCAACTGGCTGGCTCACCACGATGACCCGCAACTGGTGGCCCGGCTGGTCGCTTTGGCGGCCAGTCTCGAGGAATCCACCGTGATCCGGCAGACCGCAAGTCAGGTCATCACCCGACTTGGGCGTTTCCCTGGA
>JAJXSS010000464.1 GCA_021784455.1 Planctomycetota bacterium | reverse complement strand
AACGGGGGTTTGTGAGGGGTGGGTCATCATCAACGACCCTGTGGCGGTCCGGCATCTGTCTCAATGATAGGCCCGCAAGGTCAGGATCCCGGCATCGCCGATCCCGGGGGCGATCCGGGCCAAGGAAATGGACGAGCGCAGGCTCTCAACCTAGCATCCGCATATGCACCCCTGGGGCCCCAATCCGCAAAGAAGGCCTTGACGGATCAGGGAGACAGGCCATGGCGCAACTGGTGATCGACGGCAAAGCGGTGAGGTTCACAGGCCGGAAAATGATCCTGCAGGTGGCCCTGGAGAACGGCCTGCTGATCCCTCATTACTGCTACCATCCGGGCCTTTCCATCGTGGGCAGTTGCCGTTTGTGCCTGGCCGAGATTGCCCAGCCCAACCCCCGGACTCACACCCTGGAATTGGTCCCCAAACTCGTGCCCACCTGTGCGACACCGGCGGCCGATGGCATGGTGGTCCACACCCAGTCCCCCAAGGCCATCGCCAACCAGAAGGCGGTGATGGAATACTTTCTGACCAGCCATCCCCTGGACTGTCCGGTCTGCGACAAGGCAGGGGAATGCTCGCTCCAGGACTTCAGCTTCGGCTATGGCCGGGCCGTATCGCGCTTCGAGGAGGACAAGGTCAAGAACGCGGTCAAGGAGATAGGGCCGCGCGTCAAGCTGTACGCCGACCGCTGCATCTTCTGCAACCGCTGCGTGCGCTTCTGCCGGGAAATCACCGGTACGGCCGAATTGGGCTGGTACGGCCGCGGGGCCTGGCAGGAGATCGACATCTTCCCCGGCAAGCCCCTGGCCAATGAACTGTCGGTCAACGTGGTGGACCTGTGCCCGGTGGGCGCCCTGACCGAAAAGGACTTCCTCTTTCAGCAGCGGGTCTGGTTCCTGACCAACACCCCCTCCATCGACGGTGTGACGGCCTCGGGGGACAACATCTGGATCGACCAGAACGAAGGGCAGATCTACCGCATCCGGCCGCGGTTTAATCCGGAAGTCAATCGATGGTGGACCAGCGATGAAATCCGCGCCGGCTGGAAACCCGTACACAGCCCGGATCGGCTGCGGCACCCCCGGCGTCAGCAGTACGGCACGCAGATCGCCTGCACCTGGTCCCAGGCCTGTACCGAAGCGGCGCAAAACCTGCATCGTCTGACGAAAGAAAAAGGCCCCGGAGTCCTGGCCCTTCTGATCAGCCCGATGCTCTCCTGTGAGGAGGCCTATCTGCTGGGCCGGCTGGCCCGTGATCTGGACCCGCGGGCGCTGCTGGGCATCGGCCCGGTGCCGGTCGAAGGCCAAAACAAGACCTTTCCCGGGGGTTATACCGTCTATGCGGAAAAGTGCCCCAACCTGCGCGGGGTCCAGCGTGCGCTGGACCTGGTGAATGCCCGGCCTGCTCCCGCGGAGTCGGCGCCGGCCACGGGCGTGCTGGATTTTGCCGGTTTTCTCCGCGTGCTGGCCGACAAGGCCGGCCCCGTGGCCAGTGTGATTGTCACCGGCAACTACCCCAGCCCCTGGATCACCAGGGAACTGATGACCGGGTTGGCCCGCAAGTTCACCGTTTTGATCGACACCCTGGCCAACGACCTGTCGCCCCGGGCCGACATTGTCTTACCGACTGGCACTTGGGCCGAAACCGCCGGGACGTTCGAGAACATCCATCATCGGCTGCAAAGCTACTGCCAGGCTATCGACGTGCTGGAGGATGCCCGGACGGTGGGGCAAATCGCCCTGGATCTGGCGGCCGCCGCCGAAGGGTGTGCGCCGGGCATCTTTGATGCCGACGCAGTACGTCAGGAAATGGGCGGCGTCTTCATCACGGATGTCGCGCCGGCCCGGCTGCCGGCGCCGACCCGGGAGTCGGCCATGACTTATGTGCCGCTGTAGGCGGCCATTCCGGGCGATCACTTGGCCGCCGTGGTCTCCAGATCGCGGGCGAAGGGCTCGGCTTCGGCCTGCAGCGACCAGCCGGTCTTGAGGCCCACCACAAACCACGCCAGACACAAGGCGCCCAGGGAAAAGATGGTGTCGCCTATGACGCGCAGCCAGCGCAGGTGCTGGAGCGTCGGATGCTGGAGGAACTCGGCCGAGCGGGCATACCACAGGCCGTGCTCCACGCTGGCCTCGGTCTGCATCAGCCCCACCGGCAGCAGGGACAGCAGCACCATCAGCACCAAGCCAATGTTGATCATCCAAAAACCCACGGCCAGCGGCCCCGTGCGCCACTGCTGGTGGCCGGAGAGCCCTTTGAGGCAGAACAAGGTCAGGCCGATGCCCAGCATGCCGTAGACGCCGAACAAAGCCGTATGGGCGTGGACCGCCGTGGTGTTGAGCCCCTGCATGTAATACAGGGCGATCGGGGGGTTGATCAGGAAGCCGAACAGCCCCGCCCCCACCAGGTTCCAGAAGGCCACGGCCACGAAGAAGTAGATCGGCCAGCGATAGGCGCTGACCCAGGGCCGGGCCCGGGCCAGGGTGAGGTTCTCGTAGCCCTCGAAACCGATCAGCACCAGGGGCACCACTTCCAGGGCACTGAAGACCGCGCCCAGGGCCAGCACCGGCGTGGGGGTGCCCGTGAAATAAAGGTGGTGGAAGGTGCCGATGATGCCCCCGGCCAGGAAGATGGTGGTGGAAAAGAGCACGGCCGCCGTTGCGGCCCGCACCTCCAACAGGCCCATGCGGGTAAACAGGAAGGCGATGACCACCGTGGCGAACACCTCGAAGAAGCCTTCCACCCACAGGTGCACCACCCACCAGCGCCAGTACTCGGTTACCGCCAGGTTGGTCTGCTGTCCCCACAGGAGCCCCGCACCGTAGAAGATGGCGATGGCCGCGGTCGAGATCAGGAACAAACCCAGGAGATGCTTGTGTTCCCCCGGCTGGCGGAAGGCCGGCCATATGGCCCGGGCCATCAAGAGCAGCCACAGGATCAGCCCCACGAACAGGAACCACTGCCAGAACCGGCCCAGGTCCACATATTCGAGGCCCTGGTGCCCGAACCAGAAGTCCGCGCTCAGCCCCATCCTCTGCCGCGTGCCATACCACGTTCCAAAGAGGGTGCCGGCCACGATGAGCAGCAGGCACACAAACAACAGGTTCACCCCCCAGCGCTGGCCGAGAGGCTCGCGCCCGGACACCGCCGGGGCCACAAACAGCCCCGTGGCCAGCCAGGCTGTGGCGATCCAGAAAATGCCCAGTTGCAGGTGCCAGGTGCGGGTGACG
>JAJXSS010000463.1 GCA_021784455.1 Planctomycetota bacterium | reverse complement strand
CACCCAAGAAATTCGACTTAATCGTCACGCTCAACCTCTACGGCGACATCATCTCCGATATCGCCGCGGAGATCGCCGGCTCGGTGGGCCTGGCCGGCAGCGCCAATATCGGCAGCGTCTGCGCCATGTTCGAGGCGATCCACGGTTCGGCCCCCAGCATTGCCGGCCGCAACATCGCCAATCCCTCCGGGCTGCTGCTGGCGGCGGTGATGATGCTGGTGCACCTCGGGCAGGTGGAAGCGGCCCAGCGACTGCACAATGCGTGGCTCCGGACCATCGAAGACGGCATTCACACGGCCGATGTGTTCACCCAGGGCCTGTCACGCGAACTGGTGGGGACGCAGCAGTTCGCCCGGGCCGTCGTGGCCCGGCTGGGCCAGGAGCCGGGGGTTTTCACCCCCGTCAACTACACGGCAATTCCGCAGGCGGCTGCCCTGGTCCCGGCCGATCCCCCGGGGGCTGCGAACAAGGAACTAGTCGGCGTGGATGTGTACCTGTGCTGGAATGAGGCCGGGCGCGATCCGGGCCACCTGGCCGGACAGGTGGAGAAGCTGGCCGGGCCGGAGCTCAAGCTCCAGACCATCACCAATCGCGGGGTGAAAGTCTGGCCCGGTGGCATGCCCGAGACGTTCTGTACGGATCACTGGCGCTGCCGCTTCCTGGCCGCCGGCGGGGGGGCGGTCAGCGCCGCCTCGGTCGTGGCACTCCTGGGCCGGATGGCGGCGGCGGGGCTGGATTTCGTGCAGACCTCCCATCTCTACACCTTTGATGGTGAACGGGGTTATGCCCTGGCCGCCAACGAATAGGAGGCGCTAGCAGGACCTCGCCGGGTACCAAGGGTGGCTGGTCCGCCCGGGCGGTGGCTCGACTGCGCCCGGCACGGGCGATTCAGCCCCCTTGCGACCCATATATGGTATAATGTACCGTATATGGCACACGTCGTGTCAGCCTCGCGGCGCGATCCCGCCCCGGCCCTGGGCCGGGGGCTGCGGCTGCTGCGCCACCTGGAATCGCGGGGCGCCAGCTCCCTCGAACGTCTGGCGGCGGATCAGGCCTGGCCCAAGTCCTCGGTGGCGCGCCTGCTCACGAGTCTGGAACAGGCCGGAGTGATCCGCCGGGATCCCGTCACCCGCCGCTACCACGCCCTGGTGCGACTGGCGGCCCTGGCCTCGGAAGAAGAGCGGCTCGATGCCGCCTGGCGGCCGGTGGCCCACGCCCTGGCCCAGGAAGTGGGCCACACCGTGGAACTGCATCGTTTTGATGGCCGGGGCCTGCACATGATCGACCGCTGCGAGCCCGAATCGGCCATCGTCTCGGCGCGGGCCCGGATCGGCTTCGTCCGCGATCTGGATGAACTGGATGCCTTGACCCAGCTCGTGCTGGCCCTGGGCCTGGCCCGGCCGCGCTGGCCGCGGGTTCGCTTCTGGGCCTGGATCGGCGGGCGCAAGCTTGCCTGTTCGATGGCCCGGGTGGCCCGGCAGGTGGCCGCCGCGGCACGGGACCTGGGGGCGGTCGATCTGGGCATCAACCCGCACGGCGTTCGCCGTTATGCGGCGCCGGTCTTCCAGCGGCCGGGGGAGTTGGCGGCCATCGTGGCCGTCGCCCAGGTCTGCCCGCCCCAGGCCGGACGAGCCGACCCTGGCATCGTTCACCGCGTGCGGCAGGCCGCCGCGGCCATCAGCCGGGCCGTGCAGGCCAGCACCCTCTAGCAGGAAAAGGATTTCAACCGATGCGAATTCTCTACATTGACCTGGACACCCTGAACCCGTCGCACCTGGGTTGCTACGGCTACCACCGCAACACCTCCCCGGCCATCGATGCCATTGCTGCCGAGGGTCTGCGCTGCAGCAGTGTGTACACCTCGGATGCCCCCTGCCTGCCGTCGCGCACGGCGTTCTATTCCGGCCGGTTCGGCATTCAGACCGGCGTCATCGGCCACGGGGACACGGCCGCCGAGCCCAAGCGGGAGGGCAAGGGACGAATGTTCCGCGATCGCTTTGATCGATTTGGATTGGCCGGGCAGCTCCAGATGAAGGACTTTCACACGGCGATGGTGTCCCCGTTTGGCCAGCGGCACTCGGCCCACTGGTTCTACGCGGGCTTCAATGAGATCCACAACACAGGCCAGGGCGGCATGGAATCGGCGGAGGTCGTCACGCCGGTGGTGATGCGCTGGCTCGAAGCCCACGCCCGCGAAGACAACTGGTATTTCCACGTCAACTACTGGGACCCCCACACGCCCTACCGGGTCCCGGCGTCCTTTGGCGACCCCTTCCAGAACGAGCCCCTGCCCGACTGGTACACCCCGGAACTGATCCGTCAGCACGACAAGCTGGCCGGGCCGCACGGGGCGATGGAGATCAATATGTACGATGACGGGGAGAATGCCCGCTATCCGCGGCACCCCGGCAAAATCACGGATATGGCCTCCCTGCGCCGGATGATCGACGGCTACGACACCGGCATTCGTTATGCCGATGAACAGGTCCGGCTGATCGTTGCGAAACTCAAGGCGGCCGGGGTGTACGATGAAACGGCCATCATCATTTCGGCCGATCACGGAGAAAATCATGGGGAGCTGGGGCTGTACGGGGAGCATGCCACGGCGGACGATGCCACCTGCCGCATCCCGATGATCATCAAGTGGCCGGGCTGCCAGCCGGGGCGGGTGGACACCGGCCTGCATTACAACGTGGACTGGGCCCCCACACTGATGGATCTGCTGGGGGCCGGTAAGCCGGAGATCTGGGACGGCCAGTCCTATATGGCCACGCTCAAGAATGGCACGCCGGCCGGACGCGAGGACCTGGTGATCAGCCAGGGCTGCCACGTGTGCCAGCGCAGCGTGCGCTTTGGCGACTGGCTCTACGTACGCACCTACCACGATGGCTTCCACCTGTTCCCCCAGGAGATGCTGTACAACCTCAAATCCGATCCGCATGAGCTCCAGGATGTGGCCGCGGCCCATGCCGAGGTGTGTCGCGAGGGGGCCTGGCGGCTCGTGCAGTGGCACGATGCCCAGATGCAGAAAATGGTCTTAAACACCCGCGACGTGGTGGACCCGATGTGGACGGTGATGGCAGACGGCGGCCCGTACCATGCCTCCCATACGCCGGGGCACAGCCCGCTGCCCAAATATCTCCAGCGGCTGGAGGCCACCGGCCGGGCCGATAGCGCGGCAGTGTTGCGTCAGAAGTATGCGCGGTTTCTCAAGGTGTAAGGGCGCTGG
>JAJXSS010000053.1 GCA_021784455.1 Planctomycetota bacterium | reverse complement strand
GACTTCAAGGAAATCTGGCACGACCCCATCTCCTTCAGCGCGATGCAGTGGCACAACTATATCTACGACTACTGCCGCATGGTGGAACGTCTCGATCGCAATGTCGGCCGCCTGCTGCGGGCGGTGCGCGATCGTGGCGATGACACGATCCTGATTTTCATGTCCGACCACGGGGACGGAGTGGGCCGCCATTCCCGGGTCCAGAAATGGCACCCCTACGATGAATCGGTCAAGGTGCCCCTGATCGTGTACGGCCCGAAATTCGGCATCCGCCGCGGGGTGGTGGATACCACCAGTCTGGTCGGGCTGATCGATATCATGGCCACGGTTTGCGACTACGCCGGCCTGCCCTGCCCCCCGCACTGCCGCGGCATGAGTCTGCGCCCCCTGCTCGAGGGCCGCCCCACGCCCTGGCGGGAAAATCTGTTCATCGAACTGCGCGAGGTCGGCCGCGTCATTCGCAGCCGGCAGTACAAGTATGTGATGAGCTACCAGCCCGCGCCCCGATCGGCCCGCGCCCAGGCCAACGAATGTTTCCTCACCCAGGACGGCCAACCATCCCTCTTCATCACCGGCGAAGGCAACCGGTTCCGCCGCGTGCCCACCGTGATGCTTTTCGACATGCAGAATGACCCCTGGGAAACCCGCAACCTTGCTGAGGATCCCAAGTTCGCCCAGGTCATTGCCGAACACGAAACCTTGAACCGCCAGTATGAGGCCCAACTGATTCCCGGAAGGGAATTCACCCGCGCCTGAGCCCCAGATCCGCCGCGGCGGGTAGGCTGGATCATGCCCTCGCTGCTCGTGTTCCCCTCTGATGTTGGTGGTTCAACTTCTTCGCTTCACCCCGGCATCAACATCAGCAGCGACAGCGCCACCGGAACCGCCGTGATCACCGCCGCCCAGACCGCGATCTTCCGGCCTAGATGCGGCCGGCGCAGCGCTATCAACTCGCACATCCCGATGCTCAGGAGCACCGTCGCAAACTTGAACACCACCAGCCCCACCAGGTGGTAATGCTCCAGCACCGTCAGCGCCACCACGTTCACTTCGCGCCCCCCCAGGTGCAGCAGCACCCCCGTCAGCAGAATGTCCAACGTCGACAGCAGGATGAACCACGCATACGCGTTGGGATACCGCAGCCGTCGCAACAGCAGCCGTCCCAGGAGCGACCGCCCCACCCCCGGAGCCGCCCCCGGAACCACCCCCTGAGCCACCCCGGGAGCCACCCCGGGAGCCATCCCCGGAGCCACCGCCGGCCCTGCCGCCACCAAGCTGAGGCCTGCCTCACCTGACGATCCGCTCTGCCGCTGCTGGGCTAGCATGTCTTGACCTTTCCCTGGATAACGCTCGACCACTTCTTTCGATTGTACGCCCCCCCCGGCGACGTGTGGGCTCTGCCCACCCACCCACCCCCAGGAATGTCGCCAGCCCCGGAATTGCCCCCCGTCGCCGCCTATGCCAAACTCTGCCCTGCTCCTGCCCGCCCTCTACCACCCCGAGGATGAGGCCATGCGCTGTAACTTCGCCGCCCGGGTTGATGGCCGGCTCGCCGCCGTGGTGGGCTGCTTTCCCATCGCCTGGCAGGTCGGCGTTACCGTCCTGAAGATCGGCGACATTGGCGGGGTCGCCGGTGCCCACAATCACCGCCGCACCGGCCTCATGCGCGACCTGCTCCGGTCTGTTAAGGAAACCATGATTGCGGAAGGCTGCCAGCTATCCTTTCTCGGGGGCCAGCGCCAGCGCTATCGCTATTGTGGCTGGGAAGTCTGCGGCCAGGACCTGCGTCTGCTGTTGACCCCCGCCAACCTGCGCCACGCCTTCGGTGACCAGACCACCGGCCTCACCGTCCGGCCCCTGCAGGCCTCCGATACTCAGACCCTCCCCACCCTGCGCCCAATGCAGGAAAGCCGCCACCACCCCCTGCCACCGGGCCACGTCAACTTGGCCGCCAGCGGCCGCACCTATCGCCTCAGTCTCGAAGGCACGAAGGCCTGCTGCACAGAATTGGAGGATCCCACCGCCACCGCGGACCTCATCTGCGATGAGCCCACCCTGCACCGGGTTCTCTTTGGCCCCACCAACCCCGCCCAGATGTTGCCCCTGCCAAGGGCGGCGGCCATCCTCGAATTCTGGTGCCCCCGGCCGCTGACCATCTCGCGCCAGGACTACATCTAATTTCCGCTGGCCCAAACGCTCAATCGCCTCCGCCAGCCCATCAGATCACACCGACGTGCCGATGGTCTGCGGCTGGAGCGCGGGGGCAGGCCGGTGGATGCTCGCGCCGCGGATGCAGCCTTGAACTCGGCGAAGATTCTCCAGATTCTGCACGGGGGAGCCTTCCAGAACGATGAGGTCGGCCTCGGCGCCGCAGCGTATTTCGGCCGGTGCACAGTTCCACGCACGCCGGGGCACACTGGTGGCCGAAGCCAGCACCTGCTCCACACTCATCCCCGCCCGCTGCTGGAAAAACAGCTCGTCGATCAGGGCGGTGCCATGAGGCACGCCGTAGCTGCCGGCATCGGAACCGGCCACCACGGGCACGCCCCACTCGGCAGCCAGGGCGACGTGCTCAAAGTGGTTCTTGAGGATGTCGCCCAGACGGGCCACGGTGGCGGGGTTCCAGCCGGCCAGTTCCGGCCGGGCAAACTGAAAATAGACGGGCGAGAAGGTGGGCACCCACGCGATCCCCTTGTCGCGCATGACCTTAAGGATCTCGCGGGTCATGAAAAAGCCGTGCTCGATGGAATCCAGGCCGGCTTGGGCGGCGATGGCCAGACCCTCGGGGCCGCTGCAATGGGCGTAGGTCTTCAGACCCACTTCCCGGGCCAGCTTCTGGATCAGCCGGATCTCTTCCAAGTCGAACTGCACCCCGCCCTTCATGCAGCCTTTCTCAAAGTCGATGATGCCGGTGAGCAGGATTTTGAGGTCATCGGCCCGGCCGGCCTGGGCACGGATGGCGGCCTCGATGCTGGCCCGGTCGGTAACTTCGATGGCCATGAAACTGCCGTAACGCCCGGCCTTGCGGATGGCCCGGCCGGGGCAGCGCACCCCCGGAATGGAGCTGGGAGCGCCCGCTGTACCGGCCTGGGCGGCCTGCTGCTCCTGGCGGATGCTGAAGTTCACCCCATAGGCATCGCCGGCATCGCGGACCAGGGTGATGCCCGCATCAGCCGAGGCCTGAAGATTGCGGCGGGCCACCTCCAGCATCTGGGGCACAGGGGCCTTGAGGTAGTTCTTGCGGGCCTCGACATCCAGCTCCGCGCCATCCAGGAACAGGTGGCAGTGGGCCTCTACCAGGCCGGGCATCACGTAGCCGGCGTTCCAGACTTGCCCGGGAGCCGCGGGATTGTGCCCATTGGGGCCGCCGTGGATAGCGATGATACGGCCTTCGGCGATCTCGATGGTGTACGGCCCCTCGGCGTGATGGCGCTGACCGTCAAAGTATGCAGGGGTGATTACGAAAATGTTCATGGTCGGGGTGCTCCATTTGTAATCTGAAATCTGCCATCTCAAATCCACCTCAGTTCCGATAGAGCTGCTGGACACGGTCGAGGGCATCGAACCCCTCCAGGGCCAGGGCTTCGCGGAAGCCCCGGAACACGAAATCGTCTTCCGGCAGCATGCGATACTCCCTTCCGGGGGTGCCCAGGATGGTGTCCAGGCCC
The DNA here is from genome assembly GCA_021784455.1 of Planctomycetota bacterium. GTDB lineage: Bacteria > Planctomycetota > Phycisphaerae > Phycisphaerales > Phycisphaeraceae > JAJXSS01. The sequence goes on along the minus strand of JAJXSS010000053.1, from coordinate 10,820 downwards.
TTGGGCATGGTGAGGGTGAGGAACGCGGATTCGACGCGCACGGAGATGGGCCCGCCATCCAGGGCCTGCTTGGGCAGCATGATGCCCAGGTTGGACAGGCCCACGATCTGGTGCACGCCCTTCAAGACAGGGTCGGCGCCGATCAGGCCGATGGCCTCGACCGCCCGGCGCACGACGCCTTCAGTGTCGGTGGCCAGGGGGCACAAGGAGACATCGATGATCAGGTCATCGGCGCTCAGGCCGTGGCCGTTGCTCAGGATGCGCTCGCACATGCGGTGGGCCGTAAGGGCGACGTCCTGTGCGGTGGTATTGGGCACGGCCACACCGGCTTCCAGGCGTTCCGAAGCCATGAGCACCACGCGGGCGGGCTGGATGTCCAGCACATCGAACATTTCCCAGCGCAGTTCGGAAATGGAGTTGACGATGGGCTTTTGGTCGCGAGCCTTGGCGGGGTCGTAGGTCTTGAGGCACACTTCCTGCACGGCCGCGTTGGGGTAATCGAAGGCCAGGGGCACATCGACCACATCCTGTACGGCCTGGATGACGCCGGCGATGAAGATCGGATCGGAGGCGGCCCGCACCCCGACGTTGATCGTGAGGTACCGGGCACCGTTGGCGACCTGTTTCACGGCCAGTTCCTGGATCCCTTTGAGGTCGCTGCTGTCCAAAAGGCGCTTGGAACTGGCGAAGCCGGGGTTGATGCGTTCGCCGATGATGGTCAGGTTTTCAAGGGGCATCATGTGATCTCCGTGGTGGGTTTCTCTTGCCCCTCTCCTCGTCTTCAGGGCGGGCAAGGGGTCTTCGTAGGGTGGGCATTGCCCACCTCTCTCTAATCACAGGCCACAGGCCTGTGCCTCCAGCGATCCCTCGCCTTGTTTCCGGGGGCTCTGCCTTACCGGCAAGGCCGGGGGGTTGGATTCCGATTCGGCGGCTGCATTCACGGGCCAGTCCAGACGCTGGCGGGGCAGGGCCTCGATGACCTCGGGCAGCACTTCATGGCTGGGGCCAAAGAGCATCAGGTGTACCCCGGCCACCCCCGGAATCTGGCTGAGGCGCTGGGCGGTCTCGCGGGCCAGGGCCACCCCTTGGGCTTCCAACGCGGGCCCGGCTCCAGCCAATCGAGCCGCAATCTCCGGGGGCAGATGCACTCCCGGAACCTTGGGCAGCATGTCCAGGGCGGTGCGCGAAGTCACCACCGGCACCCCCGGAATGACAAAGAGATCGCGGTCCAGGCCCTCCTGACGCACCCCGGCCATGAACCGTTCGAAGGCCGGAACATCAAAGACGAGCTGCGTCTGGATGAAATCGGCCCCGGCCAGGGCCTTCTGCTTGAGGCGCCGCAGAGGTATTTCCGGGGGCGTGGTAAAGGGGTTGATGGCGGCCCCCAGCCAGGGGCGCGGAGCGTCGGGGATTTTCTCGCCGGTAAAGTGCACGATGCCGGTTTCACGCAGGTGGCGGGCCTCGTAAAGCATCAGGGCCCCATCCATGTCGAAGACCTGCTTGATGCGCGGCTGGCCCTTGTAGGAATCGCCGGTCAGGCACAGGACGTTGTGCACCTGGTTGAGCTGGTTCTGCAGCAGCTCGGCGATGAAGGAGGTCTTGGTGTGGTCGCGGCAGGTGGACTGGCAGATGGCCTCGAGGCCCAACTCGGCCAGCTTGGCCGAGGTGACGGGTGAGGGCAGGGATGGCCGGGCATTGAGGTAGGCCGTGGCATTGACGGCATCGAAGTGCCCCTGGATATGCTGGATCTGCTTGAGCAGGCTGTCCAAGGCGGCGCGGCGCGGGGGCCGGACCTCGCAGGTGCGCACGAACCGGCCGAGTTTCAAAGTGCGTTCGAGTTGCGAGGCGGTTTGCAGGGGTTGCCGGGTGCGGTTCTGGCCCAGGTTCAGATAAGACAGCGGCTGGCGGGTGGGCCGGTCGGAGCCGTTGAGGAGGTTGATATAAGACGACGTGTTGTAAAGGCGGGCGTCGGGGGAGGGCAAAAGGGGCAAGGGTTCGAGACTGGTCCGGCCGGCGACGCGCTGGTGAATGCGGACCCACACGCAGGGCTTGTCGGGGAAGACCTCACAGTGGCCATCGAGGGTGCCCCCGCAGGGCCCGTTGCGCAGGCCCTTGGGGCAGGTCATGGGGCAGATCAGGCCGGTCTGCCGCAGCACACACTGACCACAGGAGCGGCAATCGAAGACCATGCCCTTAAGCAGGGCCTCGATACACGCGATGGTTTTTTCGATGAGCATGGAGCGGCCATTTGGTGGTTGGTGTCAGGATGGTCATCAAACGGCAACGAATAGCCAGCACTTCATGGATCAGGAGGTCAGGAATGTCTGGCGGTGCCGGCTGGGGCGTTGCGCGATAATTTGCTATCCGATGCCTTATTTTCTGCCTACTTTTCCCGTTGCATGCTGATAAAGAGTACGTTGCGAGGCGAGGCCAAGTCTTGAAGGGCTGTATCAATTTGTTGTAATTCAGTGCTTGTCACTAAACCGACAGAATGTCTTGGGAGGTGGCATATGGAAGGTGGCAGAAGTGTCAGCAGGGGGAACAAAGATGCCTGGGACTGGATCAAAGTGTTCTACCCGGGCCGCACTTACCGGCTTGAGTAGGATCGGCGGGTTCCGTATTTTGGAAGGCCTACCGCCAGAAGCCATGGATCGAAGAACCGGCCGGCGGTTTGAAGCGAAAGCCATTCAACGTGCCCCCCCACGACCGACTGCCCAACATCCTGCTCATCACCAGCGACCAGCAGCACTGGCGCACCCTGGGGTCGAACAATCCCGCCATTAAGACCCCGGCCCTGGACCGGCTGGCCTCCCTGGGCGTGCGCTTCGACCGCGCCTACTGCTGCAATCCCACCTGCACCCCGACCCGGGCCAGCATCATCACCGGCATGTACCCCTCAGCCCACGGCGCCTACACCCTGGGCACCAAACTGCCCGAGACCGTGCCGACCTTGGGCCAGTACCTGCACGCTGCCGGCTATCACACCAGCCTGATCGGCAAGGCCCACTTCCAGCCGCTGCGCTCCACGCCCGACTGCCCCTCGGTGGAGGCCTACCCCACCCTGCGCGACCTGGACTTCTGGCGCTCGTTCAATGAACGGCAGACACCGTGGTACGGATTCGATCACGTCGAGCTGGCCCGCAATCACGGGGATGAAGGTCACGTCGGCCAGCACTACGCCCTGTGGCTTGAGGCCCAGGGGCTGAAGGACTGGCGCGAATATTTCCAGCCCCCGCATGATGGCAGCGAGCCGGAATTCCGGCCACGTTTTGCCCCTTCGGTCCGCAACGGGCCCGGCTATGGTTGGCGCGAGCGCATGCACTGGCAACTGCCCGAGCACCTGCACTACACGGCATGGACCGGCCAGCGCACGATCGCCATGATCGAAGAATCGGCCGCCCGGGGCCAGCCCTTCTTCTGCTGGAGCAGCTACCACGATCCGCACCCGCCCTACTGCGTGCCTGAGCCCTGGGCCAGCCTTTACGACCCGGCGGCCATGGAGGATCAGATCGGGGCCTTTGTACCCGGCGAATTCGACCACATGCCCCCGCCGCACCGTTTGACCCGCGGCGACGACAACCGGCCCTTTGCGCCTTTCAACGAGGATGGCCGGGGCAATCACGGCTACCACTCCCATCAACATGACCGCCGCAAGCTGCGGGCGGCCTGCGCCATCTACTACGGCATGATCAGCTTCATGGACCACTGGATCGGCCGGACGCTGGATGCCCTTGAGCGCTGCGGCCAGCTCGACCGCACGCTGATCATCTTCACCACCGATCACGGGCATTTTCTGGGCCAGCACGGGCTGGTGGCCAAGGGCCCGTTCCATTACGAAGACATGGTGCGGGTGCCGTTCATCGCGGCGCTGGGCCGGCGCCTGCCCCCAGGCCGGGTGTCGAACCAGCTCGTCAGCCTCGTGGACCTGGCGCCCACGTTCCTGGAAACCGCAGGGCTGCCCACGCCCCTCCAGATGCAGGGCCGCGGGCGCCTGGCCCAGTGGGCCGACCCCCAGGGCCCCGGGCCCACCGCCATCCTTGTGGAAAACCACCACAACGGCTCACAAGTGCACCTGCGCACGCTGGTCACCCAGCGCTGGAAGCTGACCTTGTACCGCGGCCGGGACTGGGGCGAACTGTTCGACCTGGAAGCGGACCCCAGTGAACTGCACAACCGCTTCGATGACCCGGCCTATGCGGCCACGCGGGCCGAAATGACCGAGCAAATGGTGCAGGCCGACCTTCAGCGCGAACCGGCGCCGCAGCCGCGGGTGTGGGGGGCGTGACGAAACCGCGGGCGTGCCGGCCCTTGAGGCCTGAGCGATCAATAGGTCAACGACACCTTGCGGCCACGCTGGATGCTCTTGACCTCGGCCTCCACGATGCGGACGGCATCGGCCGCCTGGCGCGGCGTGATGATGGAAGGCTTTTGGCCTCCGGCCAGGCAGCGCAGAAGGTAATCGATCTCGTGCTCGTAGCCCATGCCCGCCTCCAGTTGGACGGGCTCCTTCTTACCGTTGCGGATCAGCGTCAGACGATCGGACGCCGCCAGGTCAAACACCGCGGTGGCGTGGGTGAAGTTCACCGTGTACTGCATGGAGAACCCGAAGCCCGGGGCCATGGCCCAGCCGCCCTCGGCCACCACCATGGGGCCGCGCGGGCCGAAATCAAAGCGCGTCACCACGTGGTCGATGGCGGAGGTGACCTTGCGGTAACCAAAGCTGGTCACGGCCTTGGGCCGGCCGAAGGCGTACTGCACATAATCCACATCATGAATGTGCAGGTCCAGGATGGCTCCGCCGCACTGTTGGCCGTCGTTGTAGAAGGACTTGCCCGGATGACTGGACACCCGCCGAAAGTGGGCGGCGCATACCTTGCCGTAGGCCTGGTCGGCCACGCGCTCTTTGAGCCAGGTCCAGCCCGGCCAGAATCGCATGCACATGGCGCACATCAGCGTGCGCCGACAGCGCTGGGCGGCCGCGACCAGGCGGTCGGCATCCCGGGCCGTGCGGGCAAAGGGCTTCTCCACCAGCACGTGCTTACCGGCATTCAGGGCCGCGATGGCATAGTCGGCGTGCAGTGGTGTGGGCAGGCAGATGTCCACCAGTTCCACATCCGGGTCCGCGATCAGCTTCATCCCCTCGTCGTAGCGGCGCACGGCGGAAAGATCGGCGCCGCCCTGGGCCTGCCCTTCGATGTTGCCTTGAGCCTTGTCCTTGCCCGCCAAGCGTTCGGGGTCGATATCGCTGATGGCCAGGACGGTGACATCGGAACGTTTGGAGTAAACGTCCAGGTGGGTACTGCCCATCATGCCCAGCCCGATCACACCGACGCGAATCATGCGTAACTCCTTGGTTAAATGTTGTCTCATCAGGCCGGCAGCAGGCGCTTAAGGGCCCGGGCCGTCTTGGCCAGCAGATCCGGTCGCCAGGGCATCATCTCCGCTACCACCGTGTCGCGATAGCCCACCTTCTTCAGGGCCGCGGCCACGGCCGGCCAGTTGACATCCCCCTCCCCCAGGTCGCAGAAGCCCGCCAGGTTGCCGGCCGAGCGTTTGAAGTCCTTGATGTGTACGCGGCCGATGCGCCGGCCCAGCAGTTCGATCCAGTGCTGGGGGTGCTGGTGGTAGCCCAGCACGTTGCCTACATCAAAATAGGCCTTGACCCGTTCGTGACCGAACGAGTCGATGAAGTCGCGGAATTCCAGGGGCGAGTAGAACAGGCCGTTCCAGACGTTTTCCACGCACAGGTCCACCTTGACCCGGGCGGCGGTGCGGGCCAGGGCACGTACGGCCTGGCGGGCCCAGGTCACCGCCTGGTCGTAGCGCACGGGAGGGTAGCTCGGGTCCCACGGCACCAGAACCGCCCCGGGCACGAACAACATGGCCTGGCAGCCCAGCCAGGCCGCCCGCTCGAGGGCCGCCTGGTGCAGGGCTACCGCCCGGCGACGCACGACCGCGCTGGGGTGGGTGGGGCTGGCGGACCAGCTCATGCCGCTGGCCAGAGTTTGCACGGCCAGGCCCGAGGCTTCAACCTGCCGGCGCATGGTGCGGCACTGGGCCAGCGAGGTGTGCGGGGTCAGCACCCCCTTCAGGCCGATGCACAGTTCCAGAGCGTCGAAGCCCGCGGTACGGGCCTGCGCCAGGGCATCCGCGATGGGATGCGTGCCGGCCAGTCCATCCTTCATCGACCAGTAACTGATCGCGTGCAGCATGAGAGCCGCCTTTCCAGACCGCACTTGCCGGCCTGTCATTAAATTACCCTTGCGTAATTAAATAGGCAAGTCATAATGACCCCCGGGGACCCATGTGGGTACGAGCCGCGATCGTGCGGGTGTGTTGCCCCGTTCGGGTGTCCCGGGTGGGCGCTTGCGCAAACCCGCGTCTTGAAGCCCAAAGCATGAGTCTCGCCACAACTGGCGACCCGTGTCACCCCACGCGTGGTCCCCGGCATCTGGGGCAACGCGCCCGCAAGAGTGTGGTCTTGCTGACCCGCAGCCGCGGATTGACACCGTTCCCTCAGGGTCGCACCCCGTTAAGACACGCTGCCGGCACCAGCCCGAAGGCACTGATTTGACACACGGCTCCGCCACCAGATTGATCGCCGAGATCGGCACGCTGCCGCCGCGGCTGCGGCACGAGTTGGACGCTATCCGGCGGGCGGGGGGCTGCAGCCGCGTGGAGTTGCACCAGGCCCTGGGCCTGCGCCCGGCCACGGTGACCCACGACACCGCACGCCTCCTCAGGCTGGGGCTGATCCAGAGCGGCCGGGCCTCGGGCCGGGCCCAGGGCCGGCCGCGACTGCCCCTGGAGATTGACGCACGCTCTTGGCAGGCCCTGGGGGTTTCCATCGAGCCGGGCATCGTGCGCGTGCAGGCCGTGGACCTGAACGGCCAGCCGCTCGCCCCGGTCCTCCAGCGCCGGGCGCACGGGGCCCAGGGCTTGCTGGGCGAGACTCGGCACCTGCTGCAACAGATGCTCGGGGACCAGATCCTGGCCATCGGCCTGGCCGTGCCGGGATTTGTGGAGCCCCGCTCCCTGCATGTGCTCTTTTCTGCCGCCTGGCCTCAAGCCGGGCCCATTGACCTGGCCCCCCTGCAGGATCTGGCGGCCCCGCGCCGCATCATCCTCGACAACTCCACCAACACCCTGGCCTGCCGGGTGCAGTTCGAGCGGCCGGTGGTGGATGGACAGGACCAACTCCTGATCTATTTTGCCGATGGCCGGCTGGGGGCCTCGCTGCTGGCCGCGGGCCGGCCGGTCGCCGGCTGCATCTGCGGCGCCAATGAACTGGGCCACAACCGCCTGCCGGTGCCCACCCCTCGCTGCTACTGCGGCCGGACCGGCTGCCTGGAACGCATCTTCAGCCGCCAGTTCCTGCAGGCACAGGATGGCCGGCGCCAGGACCTGGGCGCGTCCCTGATGGACCCGGCGCGGCGGCCGGCCGTGGACCGCATGAGCGATCTGCTGGCCGTGGGTCTGGCCAACGCCCTGAACTTCTGCCGCGTGGGCAGAGTAATCTGGGCCATCGACCTGCCCGGAACGGAGCCCTATTTCCGCGCCCTGGCCCGGCAGGTGCGCGGGCAACTCCTGCGCGAGCTGCGCCAGCGCGTGGAGATCTCGCTGCTGACCCAGACCGGGCCGTGCGGCCCGCGCGACGCCGCCACCCTGGCCCTTACGCAGGTGTGCTTCCAGCCCGACGGGCCGGGCCCGGCCTTGGCCCGGCCGGCCGCGAGCCGAACCCGGACGACGGCTGCCCTGCATGCGGTACGCGATCGCCCGCGCCACGAAGCGGAGGCAAGGTAGATCAGCAGGGGCCAGATTGGCTACGGAAAGGGATATAATCTCCGGCAAGTTGACCAAAGACCGGTCAACCTGCGTCCGAAAATGAATGTTAGAAGTCCCTGAGCTTGCGGGAGCAGCAGCCGAAAAGACAACGACTCAACAATCCCCTGGTGGGGTGGCAGAGCGGTTTATTGCACCGGTCTTGAAAACCGAACACCCGAATCGGCAAAGCCTGCAAAGACAGTAGTTTACGATAGTTCGTGTTCTGACTCGGCGTCCCACTCGGCGTTGGCCGACGATCCGCAACTCAGTGCGGTTCTGTGCGCCTGGTCGCGCCTCCCTGCAGCCATACGTGCCGGCATCGCTGCCATGGTGAACGCCGCGGCAGAATCGACCTGAAGGTGTCTCGACCCACCCCAGAGCAAAATGAGCCGCAGCCATCCCTGGCTACGGCTCTCGAACCACACCACGATCCATCCTTGTCACAGCCTGCTGCCGCAGGCTGGGCAGTACTTGGCCGCATCACTTACGCCGGCCCCGCACACAGGGCACCGCCCAAGGACCTCCGGAACGGTCTCGCGCCGCGACCTCGTGAACAGGATAACCAGGCTCACAATGGACGCAATCGCGTTGGCCACAAAAAAGGTCACGCCCATCAAGCCGACTTTCCGAAGGAACGTCCTCATGTTGCACTCCTTCCCACCCCCGGAAAGGCAACGTCCAGCATAGCGCGATTTGGGTGTAGGCGCAAGTGTTTTGCCCAAGAATCCAGCAGATTGCTCCAAGTGGCGCGCGGAGGCGCACTTACGGAGGTGGAAAACTTGGCCAATTCCCAAGACAGGCGGCCGGCTCCTCGACCGCCTAACCGTTTCGTGCCTTTCCTCCCCTCACGTCCTCGCCTCCGCCTCCTCCGCCACATCATCGTCAACGTGGGCCAGTTTCACCGTACTTGGCCAGCACCGCTTTCGCCGCCTCATCCTGCTGGGCATTGGTCTTCCCGGCCACCTCCAGCGGCATATATCCAACCAGGAAGCGCGGCTCCTTGTCGGGCAGGTCCTGGCTGGTGGCCGGCCAGACGATAGCATCGGCCTTCCCTGCCAGCCGGGCCTCCAGCATCTCCTTGATCCGCTCACGGATGCCGTCCGGATCGCGGGCCACCTCCTGCTCGGCATCCTCAATTAGCTTGGTGACGTTGGGGTCTTTCTTAAAGCAATACCGTACCCCATCAAAGTGCAGGTACAGGCACGAGTTACGCAGGTCTGATAGGACGGAATTGGCCGTCACGCTGTCCAGGTCCGGCCCAATACACGCGGCCAGGAGCTCCGTTTCCGTCACGCCCGGCGGCAGCACCTCTTCGCCCTCATTGACCTTCAAGCCACCGAAGGAGTAAGCCAGGATCGCCGTCGCCAGACGCAGTGCCGGCCACACGTTGGCCAGGGCCGGGGTTTCCTTGGCCATGCGTTCATCGATGCGCTTGGCCCGAGTGTTGGGGCCGGGCAAGTCGTGCGTGATAACCGGTGCGTAGTCCTGGCGCGGGTCCAAATCCTTGAGCATGGCCCGCAGTACATCCGGGTCATTCACCGGGATATCGGCCGGACCCAGAACGGGCTTGGCCCCACCCTTGGCCTTCAGGGCGTGCAAGCATGTGGCCAGGAAACGCAGAGCCCCGCGCGTGCGCTGGAAGCCATCCACACTGGTCCACCGGCCATTCATTACGTCAATCAGGGCCGGGTGGAACGGATAGGCCGCCTGCATGCGCCCCCGGAAGTGCACCATCTGTTCCTCCGCATCCTGCTTGGCGGAAGGCGTCTCAGCGCGGGCCCGCCAGAATCCACCAACCACCTCCGCATACGTCTTGGCAATTTCCCGTTCCACCTCCGGGGATGGTTCAGCCCCCAACAGTCGCCGCTTAACCACGGCCAGCACTTCATCGCCCGTCACCGGCTCACGGACCTGATCTTTGCGGCTGGTGAGCTTGTCCAGTTCCTCCAGGAGCGACACGTTGCCCAGGGCCTCGCGAGCGCTCCACTGGAGCGAGTAGACCATCACCGCATTGGTGCTGTTGGAGACCTCCACTGTCAGGTTTTGGATAAAGTCCTTGGCCTGCCGCTGGAGGGTGGACTCCTTCACTCCCACGGCTGCGGCCCGCTCCATGTATTTCAGCACTTCATCCAAGAGCAGCAGTACGGGCCAGACGCGAGGCTTCAATGGACAAGACCGCCCCGGCTTCGCCGGCGCACACCGTAGCCACCAGGCGAGCAAAACCCGGCCGCTCCTGGCTACCGCTGCCCGAGCGACCCAGGTCATCATCGATCACCCGCACTTCCCGAAATCCCAGGGCCTTGGCCCGATCCGCCAAGGCATATTGACGACGCTGGCCCTCGCGGTTGTAGCGGACCTGCGTCATCGTCGACTGCCGGACGTATACGCAGGCGGCGCGCTCAAGATGGGTGGATTGGATCTTCTCGGTCATGATCGATTTCCTTGGGCAGAGGGTCGGCCCGGACCACGTCCAGGAGCATCTGCTTCAGCAGTCGAGTCGCACCGGCCTTGGCGTCGGAGCTGAGTCGGCCGGACAGATCCTCCGTGACTAAGGGCAGAAGCAACTGCGGGGTTCGGGTGCTCTTCATGGTCTGATCCTTGTGGTGAACAGACCTGTGCAGTATCCGCAGAACATGTGTCGGGCAACTGCTGAGCATCGATCAACTGCCGTAATACTCGCAAAGCGCCCAGGGCCAGGCATGGCATGTCCGCATCGCGGAGGACGGCGCAGTACGGTGCATCGAACATCCAAGCGGGTAACCCGTGGATGCGGTGGTTCGCGGCAACTTCACATGTTTGTACAGCTTGCGTGATTCTGGCGTTGCGGTGCCTATCAGAAAATGGAGAAGTGTGGCGGCGAGTGGCCGGTGGCCAGGAAATAGGTGGTCCCTACGCCCAACCAGACAAAGCTGATGGCCAACTCGCCCGCGATAATGCCCACGGCAAAGGGCAGCACCCGGTTCGCCAGGCGGGCGCCCCCGACCTTGACGACCGCC
>JAJXSS010000462.1 GCA_021784455.1 Planctomycetota bacterium | reverse complement strand
AATGCTGGGGGGGGGGGGGGCGGACCTGACCAGTCAGATTCAGGACCAACTGGCCCGGGCCCTGGGGGATTTCGAGGTGCAGAAGCTGTCCGCGCGGTTCCTGACGGATAACCAGGGCTCGTACCTGCAGATCCAGATTGCCGGCCGGGGCCGCCGCGGGCCCGACCCTCTGGTGATCAAGCGGCTGACGGTCAACATCCGGGGCATTGAGAACCTGCTGGACGAGGCCCTGCGTATTCAGAGAATGATGCAGCGCAAATAGTTAAAGGAGATTGCCATGCGTACCAAAACCCTGCTGGCCGCCGCTCTCGTGGCCCTGCCTCTCACGGCCGGGTGCGTGCGGGTGCACGTGGACCCGGTGGAGGCCACGCTCAACGTCAACATCCGCAACGTGGATGATGATCTGGACAGTTATTTTGCCTACGAAAGTCGGGAAAAGTATCCGCTCTTCAACGATCTGAAAGACCAGGGCAAGATCGGTGAGACGTACCTGGGCTACGTAGAAGCGGTCAAACCCCAGTACATGAATGACCCGGTGGTCAAGACCATCGTGGACGGCGCCAATAAGGACCGACAGATGATCTACGGCACCCTGGCCAAGAAGAACAACACCACCGTGGAGAAGGTGGCGTTGCAGAACGCGGCCCGCAATTTCCGTCTGGCCGAGCCGGGGCAGTGGCTCAAAACGGCCAAGGGCTGGGAGCAGAAGGGGCGGTGAGCGGGGGGGATTTCACTTGCGCCCGTGACACTTCTTGAATTTCAGGCCCGAGCCGCAGGGGCACGGGTCATTGCGGCCGGGGCTCGCGTTTCCCGAGAGGCGTGACCGAGTGCCGGAGGTGGAAGTGGCGGGCTGCCGGCGTTGGCCGGCCCCTGTTGCGGGCGCCAGCCCGAACCGGCGGGATTCGCCGGGTTCGGGATCGGGGATTTCCTGGCCGCGGCGCAGGAGGTCGGCCAACCAGTTGAGCCGGGGCATGGCGTGGTGGAAGAAGGCCAGGTAGGCCTCGCACAGAATGGTGGGCTCGGGCTGATCGCCGCCCAGGGGGCGGTGCTTGGGGCAACCGCCGTAGCAGAAGGGCTTATACTCGCACTTCTGGCACTTCTCGGGCAGGTTTTGCTTGCGGATGGCAAAGGCCCCCAGACGCGGGGCATCGATGCGGTCAAACCAGGCGGAGTCGAGGGGAGAGGCGGTGATGGGGTGATGGGGTGATGGGGTGGAGCGGGCCTCTGCGGTTTCTGCGGTTTCGGGAGCGTAGCAGCGGGCGACATCGGCGGCCGAGTCGATATCCCGGCCGGGGAAGGCCGCGTTGGGGGCGTAGCCCGTACCGTGGACGGTCAGGCCGATGGGTGTAGAACCATCCAGATGGACAGGGTTGGCCCAGTCCGGGGCCCCGATCTGGGCATACTGCCAGCGGCGCTCGACGAAGTGGTCGCAGCCGAAGACGGCCCCATCGTGCTCGATGGTGATCTGGTTGTGACAGGCGCCGTCGAGGATGCAGTAGGGGGTGACGCCCAGGACCAGGCGGTTGAGGACGGCATCGATCTCGCGGATGCTGACGCGTTTGCGGTAGCGTTCGAACCACAGGTCGAAGGTGCGGCAGAGGAATTGACCGTAGTCGGCCGGGGGCGGGGCGTACGGCGCGAGGATGTTTTGCGAAGGATTCCCGGGGTCTTTCTCCCACTCGATGGCGGGGATGAACTGCAGCCAGCGGGCCCCCAGGTTCAAGAGGTACTGCATGACCTCCTCGGGGTGGTGGACGTTGTAGTCGTTGATGACGCAGAGGATGTTGTAATCCACGGCGTGGCGGCGCAGAAGGTCCAGACCCTCCAGAACGCTCTGGCTGCTGGACTTGTGGCGGTTGGTCAGGCGGTAGTGGTCGTGGAAGCGCGGCGGGCCGTCGACGGACAGGCCGATGAGGAACTGCTGCTCCCGGAAGAAGCGGCACCAGGCCTCATCCAGGAGCGTGCCATTAGTCTGCAGGCAATGGGTGATGCGCTGGCCGGGGCGGCGGTGCTTGTTCTGGAACTCGATGGCCTTGTGGAAGAAGTCCAGGCCGGCCAGGGTGGGCTCCCCGCCCTGCCAGGCGATGGTCACATCATCGTCGAAGCGCGGCAGGATGCCCGCGAAGATGGATTCGAGGGTCCCCAGGCTCATCCGGTGCTCGTGTCCCTCGAACACGGCCTTGGTGGGCAGGTAGTAGCAGTAGGTGCAATCCAGATTGCACAGGGCGCCCACGGGCTTGATCATGACGGTGACGCGGCTGGGCTGAATGACGGGAAGCGGCATGGGGGCTCCTGCACCGCGGGCAGTGGCGGCGCCGGGGTATCTTACGCGCTGGCGGGGCTGCTTTCAGTCCCCGTTGATGGCCCGCCCGCATTCCGGGCAGGCCGGGCCGGTCAGCCCGCGCAGGGTGTAGCCGCACTGAACGCATTGCCCCAGTGGAAGCGTCAGGATTTCCGGGCCCATTACGCGGCTTCGACCGTCAGTTTCAGGCCGATGGCCTTGGTCACGGCCGCCAGGGTCGAAAACCGCGGGTTGCCCTTGGGGGACAAGGCTCGATAGAGGCTTTCGCGCTCGATACCGGCCGCCTTGGCCACTTTGGCCACGCCCCCGCGGGCTTCGGTCACCTGCCGCAAAGCGATGAGCAGGACCTTGGGCTCGTCGGTGTCCTCCATGGCGGCCTTGAGGTACTCGACCGCAAACTCAGGATCCTCACGCAGCGCTTTAATCACCGCCTTGTCATGTGAAATGCCGGGTTTGTGTTTCATGGCTGAATCCTCCTTTGCCGGTACTCAGCCCAGAATGCTACGGCTCTCTTGATATCGGCCGCCTGTCTGCGTTTGTCGCCGCCGCAAAGCAGGAGGATGCAATCCTGTCCCGACCGGGCGTAGTAGACGCGGTATCCCGGCCCCCAGTCGATACGCAGTTCCCAAACCCCAGCCCGGAGGTACCTGCAGTCGCCAAAGTTCCCGACCGCGAGCCGCGTCAGTCGGGCTACAACCTTCGCCCGCGCCCGCACATCGGGTAAATCCGCCAGCCATCGGCCGACGACGTCTTTGCCCGCTGGCGTGACGTAACGAAGGATATCCATGTACATAAGAAGTGTAACTTATAAATTACACATGGACAAGGTTACCGGCTGACGTGGGGGCTGTGGTGCAGGTGGAAGCGCAAGGGACGCTGAGCCCACGGCCCGGCGTAGGCCACGCCAATGCGGGGGGTGGCGGCGATCTGGCGGGTAGGGTAGGCCCGGCTGCG
>JAJXSS010000052.1 GCA_021784455.1 Planctomycetota bacterium | reverse complement strand
ACCGCTCCTCCAATTCCAAGGCCGTGTGCGGATAATCTTCCATCACATCCGGCCACACTATGGATTGGGGTCGGTTGAGTCAACTAGATACCCCTAAAGAAGAAAGAGAAAAAGTGAAGGGGCTGCTTCCCGGGGCCTCACGGCCCCGGCTACCGGTGAGTGCCGGCCCTTTGGGCCTCAACCAGTCTCAACCAGTCTCAACCAGTTGGCGGTTCGGCCAGGGCCAAACCTACACGTGATATTTCCCGCTCTCGATGCCCGCGATGAGGTCTTCGAGCAGTTTCACCGATTCCGGAGGGAAGTGCCACTGCTCGATGCTGGAAGGGGCAAGCAGTTCCTTGAGTTGCGGCAGCACCAAGAGGTCTCTGGCATCGTCGCTGCTCATCGAGCGGGCCAGATAGCTCTTTTCATCGAAGGTCTCGAAAAAGCTGGCCAGGCCCTTGCCGGCATCGCCGCCCACCTGCTTGAAATCCTGGCCGTAGATGTGCAGGCTCATGGCATAGTCGGCGTAGGAGCCCATGACCACCGGCTTGCCGGCCTTGGCCGCGATCTCCTGGGCCAGGAGGCGGAAGAAGAATGTCAGTCCCACCACGTTGTCCGGCCAGGCCTTGAACAGATCCCGGCTGCGCCAGGCCGTGGACACGTTGAGCACCAGCCGCCCCTGTTCATCCTGCGGGCAGCGGAACTGCACTTCCCGCAAGCAAGGAACATCTTCGTGAAGGTACGGGTCGAGATTGGGCACGCTGGTAGTGGCCACCGCCCGCCGGGTGTAGGGTGTCTTGGCCACGCGGTCCACCGCCATTTCAATCTGGTCCACGATGGACCCGTCCAAGTCGGGGTGGGCCACCAGACGCTGGTGGTAGGTGTAGGGCCATTGATGGGCCTCCAGCGTGCCCTTCATGGCCGTCTTGAGGGTGTTGATGGGCAACACCAGGTGGTCCTTGACGCCCATGATCTCGGCGATGTAGGCCCCGATCTCGCAGAAGGAGACGGGAGGGTAGCGCGGCTCATGGAAGGGATTCTTGATCTCCACCAGCACCCGGGCATCGCGGCTGGGCGGGTCGATATAAGCCCCCGAAGCATCCTTGCGGTCGTATTCGGTGCGGATGGCCAGGCCCTGTTCCCAGACCGCCTTCATGGCCCGGTAATGGGCCTGGGGAATCGAATCGGCCACCACATGGAGAGTCGGAATGCGCCCGGCCGGGGTCACGGAATCTGTCACGCATGAACTCCTTCACGAAAAGAGCCTGCGAAATTACCCCTGCGCGGCCATGATGTAAAGCTCGTCCCCCCTTCGGCCAGGACGCCAGCAGAAAGGCCTCACTCCTCCCCCGCGCAAACTTCCTGCAGAACCTGTTCAGCCACGAAAATCGGCACCTCGGTCGCCACGCCCAGGGCGATGGCATCGCTGGGGCGGGAGTCCAGGTCGATGTTCTGGCCGTCCCTCTTCAAAACCAGACGGGCAAAGAAGATGGTGTTTTCCAGCTTGTGGATGACGATGCGTTCCAGCCGGGCCCCCAGAGCCTCGATGACCGAGGCCAGCAATTCGTGAGTGTACGGCCGGGGCGGTTTCTGCCCCATCAGCCGGCGCTCGATGGCCATGGCCTCATTCAGCCCGATGACGATGGGGAAAATACGGGCGCCCTCCGCCTCGCGCAGTTCCACGATGTGGGCATCGTTGTTTTCGCGGATCAGAATTCGGGCCAACTCCATGCGTACCAGCGCGGAATCCGGATTTGCCGTCGCCATAGCCGCCTCGCTTTCCCCGCCCGGAAACGAACCCAAAGGGCTACAGCATTGTAAGGTCTTAGGGGCGATGCGGGATAGATCGGATCACCGCGCGGGCGGCCCCGTGTGCAACGCAGGGAAGCAGAGCGGCCAAGGCGGCCATACTGCCCATGAGATCGATGAAGGAATGCCTCCAGGTCGGGAGTCGGCGCCGGCTACGATCTGGCCCGGCCGCGGCTTAGGCGCCGATTTCTCACGTTCCATTAATCAAGAACCCTTCCAAACACCGATGTTGATGACATACAATTGCTTCAGCCCGTCGAAGGTGGGGAGGTTCGGTCCGCTATGCCTGAGTTGGAATGGAGCCGTAGTCGGTACTGGTTGTGCCACTTCCTGAACAATCGCCATCAGCGTTGCAGGATCCCGTGGCCTCCCGAGACAGCCCCGGGTTCACCCCGGAGCGATGCGCGTTGCCATGGGCACGCGGGGACCGGCGCATCCCCCCCCGGCGCTCCGGCGGCATGGCTGCGGCGTCTGACGCGGGCCGGGGGCCGGGATCAGTGGTGGATGGTGGAGCGGGCCATGCGCCGCTGCCCGCAGGACCCGGCGTTCGTCCAGTGCCTGCGACTGATGCTCAAGGAAGAGCAGTATCTGGCCGGAATCGGCACGCGTCTGCTGCGCCGTCAGGACCGCAATCCCCGGCTGGCACCCGCCGGGCGGGGGGTTCTCAAGCGGCACTGGGCCGTGCTGGGCCTGCGCTACCATCTGGCCAGCGCCGTGCTCAACCACCTTCTGGATCTGCGCCTCGCGCATATCCAGCGCCGCGGACAGTCGGACCCTGCGACCCTGGCGGCCCTGGACCAGATCATCCACGACCGCAACGCCCAACTGGCCTTCACCGCCGAGTGGTTGACCAAGGAATTCGCCGACTTCAACTTTCTGCGCCGCAACCTGCGCCGCATGCGGCTGCGCCTGATCTTTGCGGCCGTGCTGGTACGGGCGGCCCTGGCCGATGGCCCGCTTCTGCACGCCGCCGGCAGTTCCTGCAGCGGCTTTGCCCTGGAATCCTGGGCCGCGTTTCGCGAACTCCTGGAACGCATGGTGCCCTACCACCGCGATGTGCTCCTGGCGGAACTGCTGGCGCAGCGCGAGCATCCGTACGATAAGCCCCGCACGATTTGAGAATATCGCGGGCGCTGCTCGCCTTTCCACCTGGTTTCGATCACGCCCCGGGCCAGCGCGCCGACGCCCCACCCCCTGCTCGGCTCATCAGATTGGCCCCCTAGCCAACCGGTCGGCTACCACGGACGGATGTTTTCCACATGCCACCCGCCGGACCCGGGCATCGGCCCGCGATGCAGGTGGTAGATGGGCAGATGGGGCGGGCAGAAGAACCGGATGGGAAAGCCCGATTCCCCCAGGCCGCGGGAAACGGCCGCCTGCGTCCGGCGCAGACGCAGCACGCCGCTGCTGAGGTGCAGCGGCAGATCACAGGAGTTGTAAAGGGCCCGCCGGGCCGGCAGCCGAACCTGCCCTCCATGCGTATGGCCGCTGAACATGAGGTCAAACCCCATATCGGCCGCGGCCGGCAGAAAATAGGGGAAATGGCACAGCAGCAGGCGCAGAGGCCGGTCGGTCGCAGCCGTCTTTTCACGCTCCGCCGCCCCGCCCGTCACCGCTTCCATCCTTTCCAGCACCGCCAGGGCATCGGGGTTGGTCACCCGGTCCGAGGCGAAGCCCGCCAGCAGGATCGGCTCCTGGGCCAGCAGACAGGCATCGTCGCCCAGCCAACGCACCGGCAGTTCTTTGAGCTGCTCGCGAAAAGCCGGCGAGTCATGATTGCCGCACACCCCGAAGACACCCAGACGCACGCGGCGGGCCAGAACCTCGGCCAGTTGCCTCATGATGCTCAGGGCAATGGGCTCATCCCCCTCGTCGGTCATGTAGTCCCCGGTCAGAACCGCCAGATCAGCCTCCATCCCGGCGGCTTCCTCGATAATCTGGCCAAAGCGTCGCCGGTTCCGGCTGATGTGCAGGTCGGACACGTGGGCGATGCGCAGCCCTTCCAGCCGCGCCGGCAGGTTCTCCAGGCGCAATTCCACGGCGTGGGTGAAGCTTGCCGGCCAGAATATGGGCATGCATGGCCTCCCTTGGGGGTCGAGCCGCGGCCACCCGGTGAGCGGCCGCGCGGCTCTGGTAGGTACGTGCGCGGGAACCCAGGCGGCTTGTCAGCACCCCGCCAAGTATCTAAAGTGTAGATGTCGGCTGTATCGGCCATCCAGGTTCATCAGGAGTCTATCTCATGGCCAAGATGTTTTATACGCTCGAGGAGGCGGCCCAGAAGCTGGGCGTAAGCCCGGACCAGGTCAAACAATACGCCACCTCGGGCAAACTGCAGCAGTTCCGCGATCGCGACAAGCTCATGTTCAAGCGCGACCAGGTGGATGCCATGGCCGCCCCGCCGGCGCCCAGCAGCGGCGAAACGGACAAGATCGACTTGGCCGCCGAACCCAAGACGCCTGGCCGCAAGGAAGACCCGCGCGCCGCCACCGGCATCAGCGTGTTTGATGCCGACGAGGTGGAGGCCGCCGATCCGATGGCCCAGACCCAGATCACCAAGCCCCCGGCCGCGGACGAAGAAGAACTGGCGCTGGAATCCGTCGGCTCGGGCTCCGGCTTGCTGGACCTGACCCGGGAAAGCGACGATACCTCCCTGGGCGCGGAACTGCTGGATGAAATCTACCCCGGCTCGGGCGGGGAAGCTTCGGACGCCAAGCAGGAAGCCGGCGGCGGCAGCGCCCCGGCCATGGAATCGGCCCTGGCCGTGGAAGCGTCCAGCGGAGCGTCCGGCTTGGAGAATCTGCAGGCCCCCGAGCACGCCGGCGGCGCGGTGCCGGTATCGATTGCCGCCGAAGAGGCCTACGACCCGGCGGGCAGCGGTCTGGGCATCGGCATGCTGGTGGTGGCCCTGGCGGCCCTGGTGCTGCTGCTGTTCGTCGGCGCAGCGGCAGTTTCGAATGTGCCCTCCGGCCTGGCGGCGGCCATGGCCAACTCGACCAACAACCTGCTGATGTACACCGGCGGCGGGGTGGTGCTGGCCATCGTGCTGGGGCTGGCCGGCTATTTCATCGGCAAGGCCCGCGGCTGACCCCGGCGCGGGCCCCATACGGTGTAACCCCCCGGCCCACGGCAGCGTGCCGCCTGGATGTTGCGCTTCGACGCCCTGCGGGGCCTACTCCCCGGGCCGATTCACTTCCATGCTGACGTCGTACGGCAAACGTGAGTGGCTGACGATTGTGGTCATCGGTCTGTCGCTTCTGGGCGCCGGCCTGTATCTGCACTGGTGGTGGCTGGCCATCGTGGCCGCGCTGCTGATGCTGGCCCTGCTCTCCTTTTTCCGCGACCCGCCCCGCCGCATTCCCATCGACCGGGCCATCCTGGTGGCCCCGGCCGACGGGCACATATCGTCCATTCACGAGGTGGAGCAGTTCGAGCCTTTTGGCGAGCCGGCCCTGTGCATTCGAATTTTCCTGTCCGTCCTGGACGTCCACGTCAACCGTTCCCCCTGCCATGGTCAGGTGGCCTCCATCACCCACCGGCCGGGGCGCTATATGAACGCCCTGAACCCGCAATCGGCGGCGGTCAACGAGCAGAACCTGGTGGTGCTGGTCAACCCGGCCCATCAGCGGCCGGTGGCGGCGGTGAACCAGATCTCCGGAGCCATCGCCCGCCGAATCGTGTGCGCGGTAACGCCCGGAACCCTGCTGCAACGCGGCCAGCGCTTCGGCATGATCAAGTTCGGCTCCACCACCGAACTCTACATCCCCCGCAGCCTGCAACCGCAGGCCGCGGTGACGCTGGGCCAGAAGGTCCACGGCGGCCAGACCATCGTGGCCCGCCTGGCCTCGTAGGCCCGGTCCCGGCCGGACGCCCTTCACCGATCTACACGCCGACTTCACGCTCCACCTGTCGCGGGCCCGCCGGCAAGCCGTTTGACAATTGTTGCCTCGATTTTCAGGTATTGAACGAAGCGGCTTGGCCCCGGGCTGCGCACGCCGCCTAGCATCGGGTAAAGCAACCATCAGCGGCAACCGGACCGGGGGCAACGCGGCCGGCGCGAAAGGGTAATTCCGTGATCCGCAGGCCCAAGGTCTTACCCGCCCGTGCGGGCGGGAGCCACCCCATGGGCCGGAAAGGAGCTTCATCATGACCCTCGCAGCCGAAAAGGAAATCGCCCACATGGGCGAGACGCACGTGATGCAGGACCACGACTATGACCTGGTGGTGGAACTGACGCGGCGCCTCGAAGGCATGTGGCGCTACGACCAACGCATCGCCAACGCCTCGGGCCAGGCTGATTTGCAGACTTTCTGGCGGGATTTGAAGAAACAGGACCTGGCCAATATCCAACGCCTGCGTGACTTGGTTTGCAGGCAAGTCAAGGCTGGTTGCTTCTAAGCCCTCTGCCGGCCGCGTTGTTGGCGGGGAAGCAGGAGGTTGAAGGAATAGTCCTGCCGCCGGGGAGGCGCTTTCGCCATTGGGAAAATCGGGCCTTCCTCCCAATGGCCCGTCGCCGGATGAGAGGCGACCTGCCCTCCCCGAGGTTCATCACGCGGTGTTGGCTTTCACCCCGTGGAAGGATCGGGGCACTCCGTCCGCATACAAGTGCGACAGATCGCTCAGATTCAGGACACGCGGCGTCGCCACATCGGCGTTGCGCTCATCCAGCAGGACCGTGGTAAGCGATGAGGGGGCCAGGTTGAACCCCGCCCATAGCAAAGGCAAGGGGATCATGAGCAGGTGCGCCAGCCAGGTCAGGCCGAAGCCGCCGTGGCAGAACACGGCGATCTTCAGGCGATTGGCCTGGGTCACGCGGTAGACCGGTCCCTGACGCACATATCCATGGCGGGCCAGAAACCCATCCGATGCCGCGCACAGTTCGTCGTATTCCCGCAGAAAACCGCCCTGATTGAAGGGAGCCACCCCGCGCCAGGCATCCCCCGCCAGGGCCGGCCCCAGTTGGCGCAGCGTATGGCCGTGAATGTCCCACCACGTACTGCGACCCAGTCCTTCCTGGTCGATCAGCCAGTGAGCGCGTTCCTGCAGCCAGTCCTCAACGTGGTAGGCCAGGCCCAGGGCCTGGGCCGAATATCGCATGGTGTCCCTGGCGCGGGCCAGTGGCGAGGTGTAGATCAGGTCGGGCTTGAGCGCCTGCAGACGCCGGGCCAGGGCCTGGGCCTCGCGGTGGCCCTGGGGGGTCAGTTGCCCATCCTTGTCCGGCTCGGCATGACGAATGATCCATATCTGCATGAAGGCTTCCTGCTAGAGGAGGTTTGGGCTTCCCCGAACGCCTGAGGCAGGCGATGGTGTTACAGCCCCCGGGGCAAGCCCCCTATCAAATCAGCGCCGAGGGTGACGGGCAAACCCGAACCAACCCTCTTCGTGCCTTTGAGTCCTTGTGGTTTATCCTGACGAACTTCCAGGACCTTCCGGTACTGGTCCCGGAAGTAGATCATCCAGCGTAACTGGTCGGCCGGACGCTGGTCCTTGTCCTTCGCCCAGGAGATCAGGATGCCGATCAATGAATCGCGTGGCGTGGCCGCCACCTGGGCGTGCCGCGGGTCATGGTTATTGCTGAGCGCCTTGGACCAGCCGCGTTTGAGTTGCTCGTCCCAACCTGGGGGCCAGACGTGCTGCAATTCCGGGGGCAGGGCGTCAAACAGGGCAAGCATGCGCTCTTTGCGCGCGGCATCGGTCTGCCGGTTGATGGCCGCCCAGGCCTGTTTCAGATCCGGCAGGATATCGATGGCGATCGCGTGGCTGAGTGTGGGCACGATGGCATTGAAGCTGGGCATATCGGCGGGCAGGGGTTTAGCGATGGTGAACGGGTTGACCTGATCTCGCCACAGAGCCATTTCCCGGGGGGTGTACATGTCGCGGCGCACGGGCAGGCGGCGCAGTTCATATCGCACCGGGCCTCCCGGCACCCCCACCCGCCGCTGCCACAGGCCCTGAGCATCCTTGCTGAGCGTCCAGATGACGAACTGGTTGGCCAGTGCCTTGTGCGGAGCGCCGCGCAGGATGGAGATGGGATCGGCCGTGATGGCCGTCATGAACGGTGGATCGACGTAGCCTACCCGCCGCCCGTCGGCGATGGCCCCGGACTGGTAGCGGCCGTAGAAATCGATGCACATGCCCGCGGCCGCCTCCCCGGCTGAAACATCCACGGGCACCTTGGCCGCCCCATCGGTGAAATAGCGGGCATTGGCGAATACCCGGCGCAGTGTCTTCCAGCCTGGCCGCCAGCCCAGGCGGCGCAGGATGGTGTCGTAGGTCACCATGACGGAGCCGGAGTGGGCGGGATCAGCCAGGGCCACCCAACCCTGGTAGCGCGGATCGGCCAGGTCGGCCCAGGTGGTCGGATCGGATAACCCCAGGTACTTCACAACGTCCCGGTTGTACACGATGCCGAAACTGGACAGCG
This sequence comes from Planctomycetota bacterium, assembly GCA_021784455.1. GTDB lineage: Bacteria > Planctomycetota > Phycisphaerae > Phycisphaerales > Phycisphaeraceae > JAJXSS01. The sequence goes on along the minus strand of JAJXSS010000052.1, from coordinate 6,366 downwards.
CCGTACCGACCCAGCGCAAATCGCGGGAATACAGAGGCGCACCGCCGATATCGGGCGTGGGAAACACTCTCTGCAGCAACCCCGGCGGCAGTTGCACGGGAACAGTGGCGGAGATCCACACCTCCTGGCCCCCGCGCTGGACCCTTACGCCCTTGGCCAGAAGGCCCAGGTCGTAGTCGCCGCCGCCAAAGAACAGGTCGTAGCCCAGGCCCTCATTCTCGCGGCCCTGCTGGGCCAGCTTGGCCAGTTCCGAGAGCACCCCTTTGCGCAGGTCGCTGGTGCCGCCCCACGACCGCCAGTCCACCGCCACCGGGCTCAGACCATGGGCCTGGCGCCAGACGTTGAAGGCGTGGGCGAACTCATAGCGGATCTGTTCGTTGTGGGGCGAGACGATCACCAGGGGCTCGGCCCCGGCCGGCACGACAGCCGAACGCCCCACGATCGCCCGCAGCAGCAGCGGCAGCGTGGCCACGAGAATCACGGCCGCCGTCAGGCCTCCGGTCAGCCACCATCTGCTTGAGCCATGGCTGTTCATCCTGCCTCCACGTTTTCCGCCGCGCCTCCGCAGGCGGATGGTCCCATCCGAGCGGCCACCACGGCGGCTGTGGCGGCCTGGAGATATTCGGCGGCCCAGGCCATCGAGTCTTCCTTCGTGGCACCGGCCGGCGCGATGGCATGATACTCCGTCAGCCCCGCCGCCAGCGTGGCCTCCGCGCCAGGCCCCAGCGACCCGGCCAGGGCCACCGTGGGCACTCCGGCCTGACGGGCCGCCTGCGCCACCCCCAGGCATACCTTGCCCGCCGCCGTCTGGCTGTCCAGGCAGCCTTCCCCGGTCAGGCACAGGTCGCATCCCGCCACCCGCCGCCGGAAATCGGCCGCCTGGAGAACCAGTTGAATTCCGGGGGCCAGCCGCGCCCCGAAGAAGGCCACCATGCCGCCTCCCAGCCCCCCCGCCGCCCCGGCCCCGGCTAGCGCTTCCACATCGACGCCCAGATCATGCCGCCACAGCTCCGCCAAGTGCTTGAGCCCCTGCTCCAGGAGTTCCACCTGCGCCGGGGTCGCGCCCTTCTGGGGGGCGTAGACCCGGGCGGCGCCCTCCGGCCCGGTCAGCGGATTTCTCACATCACAGGCCACCAGGATTTCCACCGAGGCCAGTTCCTCGCCCAGCCCCATCGCCTCCAGGCGGGCGATGTCCCTCAGCGTGCCGCCGGTGGGGATGCGCAGTGGTCCCGTCCGCCCCGTGGCATCCAGGAACAGCACCGCCGACGCGGCCGCCACCCCGCAGCCGCCATCGCAAGTGGCACTGCCGCCGATCCCCAGGATGATCCGCCGGACCCCCTCGTGCATCGCCGCCCAGATGAGTTCCCCGGTACCGAAGGTAGTGGTGCGGGTCGGGTCACGCCGGGCCGGGGGCACCAGGCCCAGCCCCGAGGCCGCGGCCATCTCGATCACAGCCGTGCGCGGGGGCCCCTCCAGCAGACCCCATTCGGCAGTCACCGGGGCAAATAACGGGCCGGTCACTACGGTACGCTGCCGCCGGCCATGACAGGCCTGAACCAGGGCATCCACCGTGCCCTCGCCTCCATCCGCCACGGGGCACAGATCCACCTGGGCACCGGGGCAGACCCGGCGAATGCCGATTTCCATGGCCTGAGCTGCCTGCATGGCCGTCAGTGAGCCCTTGAACTTGTCGGGAGCACAGATGATCTTCATGCCCCGTCAGTGTAGCCTGTGGGCCGAATGATGGAGCCATCCGCCCGCAACCCGGATCTGGACCTGGCCATGATGCGCCACGCCCTGGCCCTGGCCCGGCAGGCCGCCGCCCGGGGCGAAGTGCCCGTGGGCGCGGTGGTGTACCAGGGCGAAAGAATCCTGGGCCAGGGCCACAACCGCCGCGAGACCGATCAGGATCCCACCGCCCACGCCGAGATCATCGCGCTGCGGAAAGCGGCCCGAACCCTGGGTTCCTGGCGGCTCGAAGACTGCTGTATCGCCGTGACCCTGGAGCCTTGCCCCATGTGCGCCGGAGCCCTGGTTAACGCCCGGGTGGCGCGCCTGGTTTACGGCCCGGCCGACCCCAAGATGGGCAGCGTGGCCACTCTGCACCGGCTGTGCGACGACCCGCGGTTCAATCACCGGCTGGAAATCGTCCCCGGACTCCTGGCGGACGAGTCGGCGGAACTGCTCAAAGAGTTCTTCCGTCAGCGGCGAGGGTAGACCGTTGTTTTAATGGCGGCCGCGTAACGGCTGCCATCATGGCCATCCCCGCAATCACAATTTTCGCTTGTCGGAGACTCGGACAGAATCAGCTTTGAGGTGCTGCATAAAGACACTTGAATTCCCCGTTGTGGTCGAGCGGGATGAGGCTGGGTGGTAGGTGGGCTCCGCTCCCGGCTTGCGCGGCTGCCACACACAGGCCAAATCCCTCGATATCCTCATGAAACGGATGCGCGAGGCCATTGAATTGTGTCTGGAAGTCGAGGAGCCAAGCTCCGATGAGTTCGTGGGAGTCCAGGGCATCAAGGTGTGTGCGTGAGCAAGCTTCCTGTCGTCCGTGGTACGCAACTGATTCGTGCCCTGGGCCGGACCGGGGTTTGAGGTGGGGCACATCAAGGGAAGTCACCACTTCCTGCGTCACCCCGACGGCCGCTCCACGATCGTCCCTGTGCACCGTGGGGAAACCATCGCCCCCGGGCTGCTGGGACAGATTCTGAAGGATTGCGAGATCACCCGCGAGCAGCTTCGCACGGCGATCAGACACCCAGCGCCGACATCGGCCGGGGGAACGCCGCTACACATATCGAAGAGGTCCGGGCGGAAACAAACTCACGCCCGCCGCTGCCGGGCCCGACGGCGCAGTTCCAGCCAGGCCGGCATGACGGTCAGGCAGGCCAGCAGCGTCATGGCCATGCCGCAGGTCAGGACGAAACCCAGGCTCTGGATGCCGCGGTGCCGCACACCGATGTGCAGCCAGGAAATATAGGGGATGGCCAGTACGCCGAACCCGATGATGGTGGTCATGTTCACCAGCACCACGCCCACCCCCGTACCCTGGGTCAGGCCCGGCGGCTGGCCGTCAGGGTCCATGCGGCTGCGGTAGATCAGATGCACGCCTGAATCCACCCCGATGCCGAACATCAAGGGCAAAACGATGATATTGGCAGCGTTGATCGTCATGCCCACGAGCCGCATGATGCCGAAGCTCACGGCGAAGCCCACAATCACCGGCACCAGGGCCAGGAGGGCATCGCGCAGGGACTGGAAGTCAAACAGCAGAATCAGGAACACCACGCCCATGCCCAGGGCCCCGGCCAGGGTATAGGAGTTCTCGATCAACCGGCCGGATTCGTAGATCTGCACCGCCACGCCGGTCACGTTGGGGTCCACGGACTGCATCTGATGGATGAATACGGGGAGGAACTGGGGGTCCAGCACATCGCGCACCGAGGAGGTAGCCGGGTTGGGCAGGCGCGGGAAGATCTCCAGGGAAAGCTGCTTGCCGTCCTTGCTGATGTAGGGGCCAATGATGGCCTTGGGCAGATCGGAGAGGTCCAAGGGCGAGGTGTTCAAGGCGCCGTTGGGGCCCAGGACCATGGCCTCGACGTCCTGACGCCAGGTGGCGAACTCCTGGTCCAGCCGGGCCAGATGCGCCTTGAGCTCCTGCGGCGGCAGGCTGGCCATCACCGTGGCCAGGTGGGCCAGGGACTGGCCCACCGCCGCCAGATGCGGCTTGACCGCCGCCGGGACATCCGGCCGGTTGGCCTGGGCCGCAAAGACCAGGTTCGACAACCCGACCTCGGCCGGCAGCCCCGGACGCGCGCGCGGCGCCTGGTTGCCCTGGGCGATGGCCGCCTCAATGCCCGGCCGGGCCGCCTCGAGCAGCTTGATCTTGGCCCGGTCATCCTGCGGCATCAGCAGACCCACCCCGCGCACCACGCCCACCGTAGGCTGCTCGCGGTACTTCTTCACCAACGCGCGGGCCTGCTCCATGCCCAACTTCTGCGCCTGGGCGACAGGGAGCTTGTTTGCCTGGTCCACCGAGGGCACCACCGACACCCCGAACCAGATGGATTCGCCGGCGTCCTCGACGATGCGCCGCTCCCACTCCACGCTGGGCATCCCCCGCGGCTGGAGCTTCAAGAGGTTGTAGTCGAACGTCATCCCCCGGAGCGAGAAGAGCGACACCGCCGTCACGACCGCTCCCACGGCCAGCGTCAGGCGCGGGTGGCGCACCATGGGCATGATCCAGCGGTCTTTGTAGAAGCGCACCGGGCGCTTTTCCAGGGGCACGATGTCCTTGTGGGCCGGCTTGATCAGCCGCACCATGGCCGGGAATACCGTGAGCATGGAGATCAGGCACAGCAGCACGCCCACCCCGGCAATCAGGCCCATCTCGGCCACGCCGGTGAACTTGGTGAGCAGCGTCATCATGAAGGCCGCCGCGGTGGTAAAGCAGCCGGTGATCACGCCCGGGCCCATGATCTGGTAGGTGTCGCGCATGGCGGCGGCGTAACCGGCCGGATCATCCGGATGGTTGTGGCGGATGAGCTCGAAGCGCGAGGTGAGATAGATGCCGTAGGCGATGCCCAGAGCCAAAAGCAGTGGAACGAAGATCACGCTGATCACCTGCAGATGCCCCACCGCCACGGTGGTGAAACCGAAGGTCCAGGCAATGGCCACCAGCAGCGAGGTGGTGTGCATCAGGGGCATGCGCACGGAGTGGTAGGCCAGGATCATGACGGTGGTGATCAGCACGGCGGCCAGGATGGAGGAGGTCAGACCGTCCCAGGTGGCGGCGGCGGTCTCATCGGCCTCGACCACATCGATGCCGGTCAGGCCCACAGCCACCCCCGGATGCCGGGCGCTGACTTCGGCGAGCACCTTCCGCACCGAGTCGATGGCCGGTTCCATGGCGTTGAGCTGGGATTTGTCCAGCTTGGGTGAGATGCGGATGAAGTAGAGCCGGCCGTTGTCGGAAACCAGGTATTGCCAGCGGTTGGTCTGCTCGCGCTCGACCACGACGCGATTAAGGTCCGTGGGCTTGGGGGTGTCGTTGGCCAGGGACGTGGAGAAGGCATCCAGCGTGGCCGACAGGCTGTCCAGTCCGCTGATGGCCTCTTGCTCCGAGGTCTGGTTCTGCCGGCCCTGCATCTGGCGCAGGACTTGGCCGATGAAGGCGTCGGGCGTGGCGCTGGACAGGAGCGTCGTGGATTGTTCGACCTCCTTGAGCATGCGACGGAAGGGGTCGGAGGGCTGGGCGGGGTTGTAGTCGGCCAGGCGGATGGCCTTGGGGCTGACCTTGAGCTTGTCGAATCCCCATACGGCCTCCTGCACCCAGGGCACCCGGGCCAGGGCCGGCCCCAGATCGTCGATCAGGGCCCGGACTTTGGCGGCCTGGGCCTCGTGCCCGGGGCCCGGCGGACCGCTGTCGGCCGCGATGATCAGATCGGAGGTATCGGAAAAATTGTCCTGCCAATGGATGAACCGCTGGTTCCATGCCAGGTCCGGGGAGATCAGGTCGTTACGGTTGGACTGGAACCCCAGCGGGCCCAGCGTCTTGCCCCAGATGGGAATACGTACCGGGACCAAGGTCACCAGCAGCGACAGAACCACCAGGGCCCCGGCCACCAACAGCACCAGACGCGGATGAAAGGCCACCAGGTCGGCCAACCAGGCCAAGGCGCGGGCTTTGAGGCGTTGGTACATAGGCCGTGGATCGTATGTCCGCTTTTCCGCGCCCGCAACGCACGAAGCCCGCTTCGCCCGTAAAGGCCGCCCCCCTTCAAAATCGGCCGGCACGGGTTTTGAGGCAAGAGCGCGGGCACCGGGGAACTCGTGATCGGCACCGAAGACCGGCCCCGGTGGTCGGCCGCAATATTACACTCCCCTTAAGCACAAAATGCATTCATCCAATTGTCAATTCCTGTTGCCATTTGCTTTTTGTACCCCTGATCCTACATAATTGTCAGTCTTGGCCTGCCCGGCCTCGGCTGGCGGGGCAGTCCAAGCCTGATCGTCAAGAGAAGGGACGTGCAGCCCACGCCCCCCTGGAGCGCTTTGGCCTATGAGCGACGCCACCAACGCCGTTGTCTTGCCTGAAGAAATCCGCGATGTCGCCACGTGCAAGAAATACCTCGAGGCTGGCCTGAAGGCCGAAAGGGCCGACGACCGCATCAAGGCCATCGAGGCCTATGAGGCGGCCTACGCCGCCGACCCGGACAACATCGAGGTCTGCTTCCGCCTGGCCTACAACCTGGACCTGGTAGGCGAAGAGGATGAGGCCCTGCACCTCTACGAGCAGTGCGCCCACCACCCCCAGCCGCACCTCAATGCCCTCATGAACCTGGCCGTGGCCTATGAGGATCG
>JAJXSS010000051.1 GCA_021784455.1 Planctomycetota bacterium | reverse complement strand
CCATGTCGGGCCTCGACGCCGCCGCCAAGGTGCTGGCCGACGCCAAGGAGCCGATGAACGCCAAGACGATGGTCGAGACCATGCTGGCCAGCGGCATGTGGAAGACCGGCGGCAAGACGCCGCAGGCGACTATCTACGCCGCGATCATCCGCGAGATCGCTGCGAAGAAGGCCGAGAGCCGGTTCAGGAAGACCGACCGGGGGTTGTTCACCATCAACGGGTAGCATCGGAATCCCTCCCGCCTTCCGACCCCGGCCCGACGCCGGGGTCTTTCTCGTTGGTCACCACCATCTCCCGCGCCACAGCCTTGAGCCGTTCCCATTCCGCCAAGGGCACGATCACCACGTCCATGTCGCGGTAGCGCCGGATGCCCAGGGGTCTGCCGGTGCGCACGACCTCGCGGCAGGCGAAGCCGAGGATTGCCCGCACGTGGCTGATCTGCATACCGAAAATGGGCTCGTCGTCGCGCATCAGAAAAAGTGGTACATCAAAGAAACTCTATGAACCGTTGCTGGCGTTCCCACGGCCATCACCTCGCCGCGATCCCGCCGGAGTACCTATGGCCGGTCAGGTTCGGAATTTCCGCACCTGCCGCAGGTGGCGATTTCCCCGCCTGCCTCCCGCGTCGTTGGCCCGCGGTTGGCGTTGGGGCGGCCCACGTCGCGTCCTTGGCCGCGAGGTCGGACCGACGTACCACGACGCCCGTCGTCGCGCCCGTAGCGACCCGTGGGCCGGTCAGGTCAAACATTCGTTGACCTGCCGTTCGCGCTCTCACACAAACAAAAACCCCGCGCCCGACCGTTCCCCCGGCCATCGGAAAGGACGCGCCGAGCCAAGGAACCGGTCCTGTCCAACATCGCGGCGTCCAACTGTCCAATCTGCGCTTGGCGGTGTCGATTGGACACGATGCAACTCCTTTCATTGCAGCGGCTTACGCTTGTCCAACATGCCTTGTCCAATGTCCAATCTCCAAAACTGTCCAATGTCCAGTCCAATCCAACCCCCCTATAGGGGTTGGATTGGATTGGACACCGCTCCGTCCGGCACCTCGATGCGCTCGCCGGACACCACCACCATGCCCTGCGCCATGAGCTTCGCCAGCACGTCGTACCTGGTGGATCGCGGCATTCCGGCCTCGTCGCAGGCCAGGTGCCAGTCCTTCACGCTGGCCTGCCCATCGTCACCTTGCGCGACGAGCCGCCGCGCGATCTCCATGCCCATCGTCTGCCATTTCCCCCGCTTGCCGAACATCGCCACCTTCGCCTGAGCGACGATGGCGCTGGTGTCGGCGTCGAGCACCTCGACCGCCGCCGATGTCACAGGGTTCCCGTCCTCATCCGTCTTGTCCGGCAATTCCACAGACACCAACTTCATCGCTACCGGCACCGGCATCTCGGCGTCCTTCATCTTCGTGGCGGTGAGTAGCAGGCCGTTCTCGTTCTCGAGCCGGTACTCCGCGTCCAGCGCCGCCTTGAGCGCGATGGCACCCCGGGCGCGGGTCTTATCACCATGCCCCGCGTGATGGACGACCAGGATCGTGCAGTCGTAGCGCTGGCGAATGAGATCGCAGGCGGCCACGAACTTGCTCATGTCCTGGGTGGAGTTCTCATCGCCGCCGCCGAAGCAGCGGGCCAGCGTATCCAGCACGATCATCACGGGCTTGCCCACCGTTGCGACGCCGGTGTCGATGGCGATGAACAACGCGCCCAGGTCGGTCGGCTCAGGGATCGCCACCGATGGCACCTGGAACAACGGCACCCCGGCGAGGCTGACGCCGTGGTGCTCGCTCCAAGCCTGAATGCGTCGCCCGAAGCCCTGGCGGCCTTCGCCCGCGACGTAGACCACCGGGCCGCATTTGACGGGATGCCCGCGCCACGGCGTACCCGTGGCGATGCGGCAGGCCCAGTCGATGGCCAGGAATGATTTGCCGCAGCCGGGGTCGCCGAAGATCAGGGCGAAGGTGTCGCGTTCGAGCATGCCCCGCAACAACCACTGCGGCGGGCGTATCTCGATCTGGTCGGCGCGAGTCAGCCTGATCCGTGGCGGCGGTGGTGGTGACGATGGTGGTGTGACGAGGTTGCCCTGCGGCACTGGCGCGAAGGGCGCGACGATGGGTTCGAGGTTGAACTCCGGCACTGCCTCCAGCGGCCGGGGCGGCAGCACGATCTTGTTCGGACGGATCGGCGCTTCGGCCCACATTTCCACCGCCCGCAGCCAGGGGCACAGCAGCTTGGGGTCGAAGATGTCCAGGTCGGTGGTGTCCAGGTCCTCCCACAGGCCTGTCACGTAGGCCATCGCGTGATGCCGACCGCGCATGCGGGCCGCGGGCACCTCGTGCCCGGGGCGGTAGCCGAGATGATGGGTCTTGGGACCGGCATCGCCCGCCCCGTACACCGTATAGCGCTCCCGAAGACGCTGACGCTGCCGAAGCGCTTTCTCCTCCTCGGCCAGCGGGTCGCGACGGCGCTTGGCGAGGATCTCCCGCATCGACACCGGCTTCATATCCGGCGGCGGCAGCGGGCCAGGCGGGTGCGCCCACTCGCGCACGATGCGGTGGGCCTCCTCGACGAAGGCCTTTCGATACGCCTGTTCGACGGCGCGGTTCTCAGCGGCATGGTCGGGACCATCCTGATACTCGCGCACGATGTCTGTGGCAGCGACCATGATTCAGTTCCTCGCCGCGATGGTCGCCAGCTGCTCGCGCTGCAGTTGTTCTTGTTCCTGCTCCCACAGTTCCAGCAGCAGGTCGGCCAGCGCGTCGATGCGCTCGTTCCAGCGCTCCTGGGACTCCGGCGTCGGCTCGGCGGGCCAGACGGTGAAGGTGAACTTGCCGACGCGTTCGGGCGCGTCCTGCGCGAGGATCATGACCATCTCCAGTTCGACATGCGGGCGCAGCGCCCGCGTTTCCCTGCCCGCGAGGGGCACGAGGGATCGATGGTTCGGTGGGATGGTTCGCTGATTGGGTGGGTGGTTGGTTGGTTCAGTTGATTTATTTGCACGACCAGCACAGGGAAGGGGCGGGAGGTCATGGACACCCTCCCGCCCCTCGAACAGGAGACCTATGCCGTACCCTTGCTCCGGACACCGGCCCTGGGATCAACCAAGGCGGAGCCGAAGTCGTGGTAGACGCGCCAGTGCGCGGCCAACGTGTTGATGTTGGCTTCGAGGCCCTGGTACTCGATGGTCGGGTTCTGCTGGCCGTTGAGGAACGCGACCACCATCACCGTCGCCGCCGGAGGGGCGAACAGATACCAGTGCGCGTTGCTGGCGAGGTTGCCGAACTTCGTGGTGTTGGCCAGGCGCGGCTCGACCTCCAACTTCACCACGTTCCTCAGCGAGTTTCCAGTGGGCAGGTTCACCGCCGCCTGGATGTACTCCGACTCCAGCAGCGCCCGGGCCAGCGTCTCCAGCGCCGGAGGCACCAGCAGCACCGCCGGACGCAGGTCCAGGTCGTTCCCCTCCTCATCCTTCTGGCCAAGCATCGCCTTGATGGCGTTGGCCAGGGACTCGAAGTTGAGCGCCGAATCGACGCCGGAGATGTAGTTGCCGTTGCCCGCGCTGAAGAAGTTGTTGGCGTTGGCCAGCAGCACCGAGAACACCAGGTCGTTGAGTTTCCGCATCGCCGCCTTGCCCATCGCGGCCGACGCCTCGGCGAAGACGCCCAGGTCGTCGTTGATGAGGTCCCGCCGGTCGATGCCCAGCAGTTTGCCGTAGGTGTCGATCTTGTAGCTGGCGGTCCACTCCTTGACGGTGCCATGCTTCAGTTCGCCGCCCGGGGCCACCTGCTCCAAGCCGCCGGTGAACGAGGGCCGGATGGTGGTGTTGGTCTTGAAGTCGGCCACCGACCGGATCGCCGCGAACGAGCGCCACGTCGCCGGGGCCTCGGTGTAGGCATCCAGCAGGTTCTTGTTCGCCAGGTCGCCCAGCGCCGTCGGCAGCGACATGGTCGACAATGCCGCCTTGACCATCGCCTCGCGGTTGTGGGGAACGTCCATGCCCTCGGCCACCAGCGCCATGCGGCACAGGTCCAGAGCATGCGTGATGCCCAGGCGGTGGGCCTGCTCGAGCACCTCGGGCTTGAGGTGTTTCTCCGCGACCCGGCCCAGGCCCATGCGGAACGCGAAGGCCGCCTCGATCACCTCGGCGCTGGCGACGGGCGCGTAGGTGCTGACGAACGGCGGCTTCGGCCGCGAGGCCCGCAGAACCTCCAACTCCGTCTTCGTCGCGTCCCATCCCTCCGACACCGCCTTGGCGGCGATCTCGGGGTTCTTGGTGGTCAACTTCATGATCGCGGAGACGCGCATCCGTTCGGCGGCAAGAACATCATCTTCACCACCGTCGATCGCGCCCTTGCTGGCGGCGATGGCAACGCTGGTGCGGCTGTCGCAGCCCAAGGTCACCACCGACACTTCCCGCAACTTCCCCTTGGCCACGACCGTCAGGCCCGCCTTCGGAGCCACAACGGTGCGCCCGTTGATCTCGATCTTCTCGCCCGGGGCCAGGCGGGTGGTTTCCTCCGGCGCGACGCCGACGCTGGCCTGCAGCGGGAATCCGTCGCGGGCCAGGTCGAGCACCTTCTTCGCGGCAGCGGTCGAGCCGACGATGTTGCCGGCGACATGCAGTTGTCCAATCTGCACCTTGGCCTCGCCCTTGCCCAGCACGTTGTCCAGGCCGGGGTCGTGATCGACCAGCAGCGGGATCGGCCCGCCGCAGTCGAGGCCGGAGAGGTTGATGGCGATGTCGCCCCAACCGCCGACGCGCATGACGCCGCCGGTGTAGGCGACGATGTTCACGGCGGGCTGCTTCGCGCCCTGGCCCGCCGCGATCTCCACCTTGGCGGCGGTGAGCATGATCGCTTCACTTACACAATTTGTGGAAGTCCCGTTCATTACCGCACCTCCTGCAGTTGCTGCTGAAACTCGGCGTTGTCCTGGCTCGCGGAGAACCACTCCTTGGCCTTGTCCAAATCGATCGGCTTGTACGCCGGGTCGGAGATGCCGCCGCAGCGGATCGCCGCCATCAACTCCTCGGAGCTGACGCCCACCGCCTCGGCTGCCTTCCGCCGGCGAATGTCCAGCACATGCCGCAGGCCTTCCTGCTCCTCGGCGTAGCTGATGCCGCCGTTCCTTCGTTTCAGCGCCAGGCCGCCGAATCTGTTCAACTCCACCAGCGTCTCGACCATGCGGTCTACGTCGGCGGCCTGCAGCAGGTAGCTGCGCCCGATCCGCTGCAGCGATTCCAGGTCGCAGAACAATGCGAAGTTGTCCTCGTTGACGTTCAGGCCGCGGGCCTTGAGTTCGGCGACCGCCCCGGCCACGGAGGTGGGGTAGCGGTGCTGCCAGGCGCGCTGGAATCCCGCTTCGTCACCGGCGAACGCCGCCCGCATCTGGCGCTCCTGCTCGGCATCCCAATCCTCGCGCGACGCGATGAAACTCGGCAAAGGCATCTTCTGTCTCCTTGCTTGATGTGGAGGGCCCAGGCACACGCCACATGCTCCTCCATTAGTTATCTATGCCGTGGGCGGGCGACGCGCCCGCTACTAATCAATTACCCGGCGCGACGACGATCTGTCGGTCATCGCACCTTCAGCATCGAGGGATGGCCGGTCTACTTTGAGGGGAAATGGAGATTTTTCCGGGCGACGGTGATTTCAGGTCTACCGGTAGAACCAGCGCCCACGGATGTGGCCCCGGGTTCGACACACGCACCATCACGAGCGGCACCGATGTTGTGCGCCGAACATGTTCGTGCTAGGCTCCCTTTTTCTGAACCTGAAGGATCACGGCACATGCGAAGGACGAGAATTCCTGCGCAGACCGCGCCTCCCGGAAGTCGGTGCGCGGGCGGTTCCCGCGCAAGCGGGGGAGAGGCCGAATGGCGCTGATCGATGACCTGCGTACTCAGCTTGAGGCCGAGGAATCACGAACCGTCGGGTCAGCTTTCGGCGGTCAGGGGGCTGCTCGCGCAAGCTACTCCGTCGCGAGCGTGCGAGACTGGTTGCTGGCTCAGCCATTGGCCGCCCCGGCAACCGAGTTTGAGAGGGCGCTGACCGATCTCGAAGGTTTGCCTGAATGGACAGAAGTCGAGACACGTGGTGGGTGCCCTCCTGCGATTCGCATTCTTGATCGAATTGACGAATCTCACGGTCGGCAGCACGAAGATGAAGACCCGCTGGATGCCGGGGCTAATCCTGATGCCGCAACCGGGGTCGTTCGAACCATTTCAGGGAACATTCCAACCAGGCAATGATCCGCGATCCTCGGACTTTAATACCTGCGTCGACGTTTTCACCCGGTTAGCCAGGGAGGTCTGCCTCTTTGCCCGCACGCCCGGCGATGTCAAGACACAACAGATCGACACCCTTCGTGAGCACTGCCGCGTTCCTTACGAGTTCCCGATCAGCTATGTTGACGGTAGTCTCAATCCGCTGCATGTACCTACAAACGTGCAGCTTGCATTCACCGATCATCTGACATGGGTGCTGAAGGCCCGACAGACCGTCAGCCTCTTGCCACGCGAGGTGCGATCTGGATTTGATGGCATCGCCGATAGGAAGCTCAACGTGAAGGTCTACAAGACCGATCGCGCGCTGACCGGCAAGGATAAGACGAATCGAGCAAAGCGATGGGAAGTGTTGTATGGTGATTTCCAATACGCCACGCTGCAACAGTGTTGGTCAGTAGAACGGAAATTGACAGCCGATCTGGTGTGTTTTCAGGGGGCACCGGCGGAACTCAGGAAAGCGTTCGTGGACGCCGGACTGCTGACCGGAGCCGAACCACCCACACGATGCCCGGTGACTCTGGACATTCTGGACTATGGCTTGCTCGTAGACGCCATCCTGAATCCGAACCATGGTAGGAGCGACTACCAGATCGGGCACCTGAATCCGCTCAAGACTGGTGGGCGACACGAGCACGGAAACGTCTGCTGGCAGTCCGCCGATGGCAACCGCATCCAAGGGGATCTGACCATCGCGGAGACGAACGCGCTCATGGATCGCATCTTCGCCAACCGGGTTGCTCTTACGCCCGCTCCACTACTGCAAGGCGCGCACGACGGGCCAACTCCCGAGCCTTCACCCGAACCTCCACAACCTCTTTGACCATCGAGGTTATCTCGGTTCGCTGCTTTTCTGATTTTGGAATGGGCAAGATCAGCTCGTTTATACGACGCCCAAGGCTGTCAATGATATCCTGCGTGAACTGCTTCGCCCGGATCTGGCGTTGAACGATTGGGCTACTCAGTATTGCCAGCAATAGGTAGGGATTCAGCCCGTGAGAATTCTCGCGCACCCGGATCTTGTAGAGGTGGCTCTGATAAACGATGCGGGTGTCGTATTCGGAGATGATCGCACACGATCCAATCAGGTATGTTCCGTCTCGGACCATCAGTAGATCGCCCGCTCGGACATCTTGCTTGCTTGCGAGGCTCTTGAACGTCTCCTCGCTCAGAAGATGCTTAGGATCAACCTTTACTTCCCATCCGCTGATGTCGCTCGTGCGGACGAATGGAACCTCGCCCGTTCCGTACGCCAGCTTCCCGACCTCATCCCCTGTGGCAATTTCGAGGACCCCTTCATTGACAAGTTTCTCGACGAGAACCAGCTCATGGGAATCCGCCAACTCAGCCAGTGCAGAATCGATGGTCGGATCGAAGTAGCGCGGACAGACGGCCCCATCGGCAATGTCTTTGTAAGGCACCGCGAATCCAATGCCGGTTCCGTTCAACGGCTTCTTCAACTTGAAAGCTGCGTACGCCTGACCAATTGCAGGTAAGTCGTTGTTGGGAATCTCTCGGCCGCGCGAGTCATGTCCGCACCATTTCGCCTCCGCCATGAAGACCTTCGTCTGTCGTCCCGCCTGTAACCCCTTCTCGGCGACGATAAGGCAGGTTTTCGTGTGCGTTCCGCCCTTGCCGGAGGTCTTAAAGAGCGACTCAGGCATGCCAATGACTGCTTGAATGCAGGCGTGGCGCTTTAGGTAGGCGACCACGTGCTCATAAGATCTGTTCGAGACAAGGCTCTCAGGCACAACGATTCCGAGCTTCCCACCGTGCTTCAGCAGCGACAAGCAGCGCTCAATGAAAAGGACCTGGGGAGGAACCTGCTCAAGGGCATTGCCTTTCTCCCACTCCGCCTCGCCTTTCCCCTTGAACCATTTATGGCCAAGTTCGAACGTCCGAAGTACATCCGGGGACGCTGCCACGATCTTGGCCCCAAACGGTGGGTTCGTCAGAACCACATCATATGCCCCCAAGGGGGGGACCGAAGGCGCATTACCATCACCATCCTTCCAAGCCAGGCTATCTCCAGAAGCCACCTGACTATGTGCAGCGGTGACAAGGGAAATGTGGGCGCGAGCGAGTTTCGCCAGGTAATCGTCCTTCTCCACTCCTACTAGCCGCTCCCTTGCGGCGTCTGCTATCTCGGCCTCGGACACGCCTTTTGCACGCCATCGCTGAATCACGGCTGCAAGGAATCCACCGGCCCCACATGCTGGATCAATGATCAGGTCACCAACCTGAGGCTCGACAGCCTCGACTAGAAGGTCCACTGCGTTCTTCGGTGTGAAGAACTGCCCCTTGCCACTGCGGCTTTCGGAGCCCGCGAAGACCTGGAACAACTCGCCCACTGGGTCGCGCGTCGCGCTGCGGAGGGGGAAATCAAGAGATCGGGTTACGTAATCAAGCGATCGCGGGTCTAGAAGCATTTCTTCGTCGGCCTGAAACAGCTCGGGGTACTCGGATCGGATTTTGGCGAACTGCTGCCGGAAGAGCTTGGTGGTCTCCATCGGATCATCGCTGGTCTCCCTGCCAGCACCCTGAGCCTCAAGCCGAAGCTTTACGAACAGAACCTTAATGACCTCGTGCAGAAGCGACTCATCCCGGGTTGCCCCAACCATCTGTCCAGCGAGGTAATTTCGGATCTCTCGAAACACCTCGTTGAGCGGACGGTTCGACGGGAACAATTCCAGAACTGGCGGTGCAGAGCGAGCGATCCGGGTCATTTCATGTTTCCTTCCAAAACGCGCTTCAGATCGTGTGGATGTCACTGTCTTCTACAGGACCTGTGGAGATTGAACCAGAAAGCCCGGCTTGCCGCAAGTTCCAGCCCGACTATTGCACCACGCGAATCTGGTTTTCGGACCACTTAAAGGTGATGCGTTCCAGACGGGGAAGCTTCTCGGACGGGCTGCTGCCCGATCAGGATGTGATCAGCGATGATGCCCTCACCGATCCCACCACGGCCACGGCCCTGGGCGTGGCCCACGGTGACCGCTTCCGCGTGGGCGACCAGGTCCGGCCCGAGGGCAGCCCGGAAATCCTGTTCGTCACGGCGGTCGAGGGCGATCGCCTGACCGTGATCCGGGCCTACGGTGGCACTACCGCCGCCGACCTCGAAGACGGCATGTCCCTGCGCATCCTGGGCAACGCGGCCCTGGAGGGGGACGACCGGCCGGCACCCCGCTTCACGGCCCGGGCCCGGCGCCAGAACTACACCCAGATCTTCACCGCGGCGGTCGAGGTCTCGGGCACCCAGCAGGCGGTGCACAGTTCGGGCGTGGCCGATGAACTCGACTACCAGAAGCAGGAACGCCTGCGCGAGCTGCTGCGGGACCTGGAGAAGTGCGTGATCGGGGGCACGGCCCCGGCGGCCACGCCCCAGGGCTCGGCCACCGTGCGCCGCACCATGAAGGGCATCATCCCCTTCCTGACCAGCAACGTGTTCCTCCCCGGGCAGGACGACTTCCCCAGCGCCGACAGCGGCGGGGCCCTGACCGAAGCCCAGATCAGCGCCGCCCTCAAGCGTATCTGGGAACAGTCGGCCGGACGGGTGGACACCATCCTGGTCAACGGCACCCAAAAGCGGCGCATCAACTCCTTCATCGCCACCAACCGGCGCTTCACGGCCCAGAGCGAGCGCTACCGCGATCTGCTCAGCGTGTACGAGAGCGACTTCGGCGTCTGCCGGGTGGTTCTGGCCCGGGCCGTACCGGCGGACATGGTGCTCCTCTTGGACAGCTCGCGCATCCAGGTGCTGCCCCTGGCCGGACGCAGCTTCCAGTTCCAGCGCCACGCCGCCACCGGCGACCGCGAGGCCGGACAGATTGTCGGCGAGTACACGCTGGAACTGCGCCACGAGCTGGCCCACGGCCTGATCCGCGGCCTGGCCACGACGTGACGCCCGGAGCAGGGGCGAGGGGACAGGGGCAAGGGGCCAGCAGATGCGTCCCCGGCCCCCCCCGAAACGACGCCCCCCGGGCCTGATCGCCCGCGGGGGCCCTTGCCGGAGACCGGAGGGCCCGCTGGGTGGATCTTCTTCCTCTGAAATCAGCCATTCCCGGAGTCTTGCGCATGCCTGTTCCCTTCTCAACCGATCGTGATCTTCTGATCGCGGAACCCAATGTCTTTACCGACCTGGCCTTTTTGGGTCAGGAACGCATCCACGTGGGCGATGCCGTGCTCCAAGGCACCGCTTTGACCAGCGCCCTGGCGGACTTCGATGCCGCGGATATCGCTTGCGGCGCGGTGGCGCTGGTGGGGCTATCGGGAGCCCCCTCCGTGGCGTTCGAGGTCGTGGCCCGGCCCGATGGCCACACGTTGACCGTGTCCCTGCCCCGCACGGCCGTGGGCGAGGAACCCCTTCCCGGGGCCATTCCGGGGGCGCCGGCGGGGGGCGGGCCGCTGGACCTGATCGTGCGCACCTTCGCCCCCCAGGCCATGCTGGTGCACGACCGGTTGTTGCACCTGCTGGATCTGGATGGCCGCTGCGCTCCCTGTGTGGGGGAAGAGGCGATCGTGTCGCTCAGCGCGGTGGGGCACCTGGAGGTCCTGGGCACCCTGGCCACGCTTTACGGGGGGGCCGGGGCCCTGACCGACCGCGCCGCCGATCTGTTGGCCCGGGCCCGCGACTACCAGAATCGCTTCCAGAGCGCCTTGCGCCGGGCGGTGATCCGTCTGGACCTGGATGGGGATGGTTATCCCGATGCCCGGCGCCGCTTCGACACCATCCAACTGACCCGCACCTGATGATGCGGTCCTCTGCTCCGGCAGGGCGCCCTCACCCGGGGCTTCTTCCAGACCATCGATCCGAAATCCAAGATCCGAGATTCAACCATGCCTACCGACCTCCTTGCGTCCCTGACCCAGTTCGGCGTGGCCGGCTTGATGGGCGCCCTGTGGATCTGGGAACGCGCTTATTCCCGCAGACGCGAACAGCAGCTCACCCAGACGCACAATCGCCTGATGTCCAACCAGGAACAACTGGAGGTCCTCATCAAGCTGGTGCGGCAGAACACCGCCGCCCTGGAACGCTTCGACCGCACCCAGCTCCAGCTCACCCAAACGCTGGAAAGGATGAAAGCCTGAAATGGCTGACTGTTGTCTGGTTAACCGGTTGATCGGTCAACGTGCTTCGGATCACCCCTGGCGTCTTCTCTCCCAACCGAAAATCGAAAATTCCCAAGGAGTTTCCCATGCCGCTACCCCACCGCTTCACCGTCTGCCTGTTCGCCCTCACCACCCTCCTGCCCGCCTGCACCACGCCGCCTTCGGTGTCCCCGCTCCTGGATGTCGTGGACAAGGCTCTGACCCAGGAAGCCGACTGTCTCCAGGCCGATCAGGCCCGCGAGGATGCCCGCCTGGCTCAGGCCCGGGCGGCCCTCGATGCGGGTCTGGCGGATGATCTGACCGAGCACCCCGCGCCCCAGACCCCCTGGCTCCTGGATGAGGCCCACGCCTATGCCCGGGCCCGCGAGGAGCTGATGCATCAGGAAATGACCACACGGAATGAACTGACGCGCCGGGCGGACAACCTGGCCACCGCCCGCCAGGCCCAGGCCCGGGCCCGAGCCATCCTCGACCAGCAGGACCGACTCCTGACCCAGGCTCTCCAGGGCCTGCGACTCTGGAACCTGCCCCCCGTCACCACCCAGCCGTAGCACCCGTGCAACCGGGCATCGTCGGAAACGGATGATCGGCCTGAATACATCAGGCTCATCGAGAATCTCCCCCAGTCGAAAATCCAAAATCGAAAATCGAAAGGACCCCCCCATGCCCACCACCACCCCCCTGTCCGATCTCGTCGCCCAGCGCCTGAACCTGCACTGGGATGACTTCGCCAAGGCCCATCCGCACCTGGCGGCCGCGATCAACCGCGTGCAACTGGTCGAGTCGGCCGTGGCGGCCCTGCACGACGACCCGCAGTTGGCCGCGGCCTTGAAGCAGGCCGGCATCGATGAAGCCCGCCTCAGCGAGCTGACCCCCCTGGTCAGCCTCATCGACGGCATCCTCCAGCGCCTCCTGACGCTGCTTTGATGGTTCAACTCGGCCGGCCTCTCCCCGGGCTTGCCGGGGCAGAGGCCGGCCCGGCAGCGGACGATGTTCCCCAGCCCGATTCCCGTCGCCGGCGCAATTCAACCTCCGGTGGTTGGCCCAAACCCCGTTCCCGGTAATCGTAATTCTTCACGCGGCAGGCTATGCTTTTGCGTATGGTGTACGCGTCATCCTCCCCGCGTTGGCCCCTGATCCTGGCTCTGGTCCTGCCCGCCGTGGCGGGCTGCTCCTTCAAGGGCGGGCTGCCTCCGCTGCTGCCGGGCACCGGGGCTGCCGACAAGGTGTGGCAGATCCACCCGGTGCGCCTGCGCGTGTATCCCTCGACCGCCTATGCCGGACAGGGCAAAGACACCACCCTGGATACGCGCATCGAGCTTTTTGATGAGGCCGGGGATTCCTGCAAGGGTGTGGGCATCTTCCGCTTCGAGCTCTACGCCCACCCGCGCGCGGGCGAACCAGCGCTGGGCCCGCGCTTGTACGCCTGGGAAGTGCCTGTGCTCACCCTGGACCAGAACCGCCGGCAATATGACTCGATCACCCGGACCTACCTCTTCCACCTGCGCCTGGACGGCCCGGCACCCACCAGCCCCCTGCTGCTGACGGTCACCTTCGTCCCCGCCGGCAGCGCCACCCGCTTGGAGACGCACGCCATCCTTACGCCCAGCGGCGTGCGCTCGCCGGATTCGGATGGATGAGCCGGCCAGCGCAGAAAGAAAGAGAACTGAACCACGAAGGCACGAAGCTGATGATGAAAAGAGTTAAACCACCAGGATCACCAGGAACACCAAGATCCACGTGAAAGAAGACCAAGCACGCGCTCGACTATTCGTCTTCCTGGTGCTCTTGGTGGTTCAACTGGCTTGTCTTTCTTTTCGTGTCTTCAACGTCTTCGCGGTTCAATCTCTCTTCTTCTGAATTTGGCGGTTGATTCCTCTCACACCAGCTTCTTGGCTTCCGCCAGGATGATGTCGTAGTTGGGCTCCTGGGTGATCTCGGGCACCACTTCCACAAAGCGCACCATGCCGTCCTTGTCCACCACCACCACGGCGCGGGCCAGGAGACCCGCCAGCGGGCTGTCCAGCAGTTCCAGACCGTACGCCTTGCCGAAGCTGCCCCCGCGGAAGTCTGACAGCGTCACCACATTCTGCACCCCCGCCGCTCCGCACCAGCGCTTCTGGGCAAAGGGCAGGTCCTTGCTGATAGTCAGCACCGTGACCTTGCCGCCCAGTTTGCCCGCTTCTTCGTTGAAACGCCGCGTTTCCCGGTCGCACACGCCCGTGTCCAGGGAAGGCACGGCCGAGAGAATCACCACCTTGCCCTTGAAATCCGACAGCTTCTTGGCCGAAAGATCATTGCCCACGACCGCGAAATCCGGGGCGGGCTGGCCCGCCTGCACGCCCGTGCCCGAAAGCTTGACTGGATTGCCTTTGAATGCGACTGCCATCACAAGACCCCTTTCGTGTTAGTAAGGATGCTGGTTGAATCAGGGCCAATGATAGGCCGGCACCTTCGGCCAGATCAGGCCACCGGCAGAAATCGGGCTTTGGGCATGCCGCACACCGGGCACTGATCCTGCGTGAGTTCTTCCACCGTGTAACCACAGGCCGGACACACCACGAAGGTCCGCGGGGAGCGCCAGGCCTGCAGGTGGGCCTGGGCCTCGCTGTAGAGCCGGGCGTGCTCGGCTTCGGCCTTGAGGGCCCATTCAAAGGTCCGCACCGCCCCTTTCTGCTTCTCGGCCTGGGCCGCCGCGATGAACTGGGGGTACATGACATCGCGCTCGTAGGTCTCCCCGGCAATGGCGACCTTCAGGTTTTCCGCGGTCGTGCCGAGGGCCGGCAGCTCGATCTTGGCCTGGGGCGTGCCGCCGAGCTTCTTGATTTCCTTGGCGTGGTTCGCGGCGTGCAGCTTTTCCGCAGCGGCGGCGGCGCGGAAGAGAGCGGCTGCCCCGGCAAATCCTTCCTGATCCGCCTTCTGGGCGAACGCGGTGTACTTGGCATGGGCATTGGATTCACCGTTGAACGCGGCTTGCAGATTCTCCAGGGTGGCCACAATGCGGCTCCTTTTGGGGCAGGGGGTTCATCAAGTCCCAAATAAGAATACGATAAAATCTTGTGTTTGTAACCCCCGCCTGGCAGTTGGCGCACAGGGCTGACGAATAGGTTTTTGTCGCACCTTGGCTACCGCCGGCAAAAGCCCGGCGGCGGCTGGAACGCCGTTCAGCGGATGGGGGATTTTTCCACA
>JAJXSS010000050.1 GCA_021784455.1 Planctomycetota bacterium | reverse complement strand
GGCCGGCCCGACGACAACGCGGGACCAGTCGGAGCGGTCAAATCCCTGGATGTGCGGCTGGGTGGTCGGGCTGGTGGCGGGCCCGGAGGTGGCGACGACCGGGCCCATCTGGGCTACGGTCACAGGGTGGGTGGCAGGGGCTGTGGTCGAACTGGAGGCCTTCGCCCGGCCGGCGGCGGGAGCGGTGGATGCAGTCTCCGGCGGCGCCAGCGCGGCCGCAACGCGTTTAAGGTCCGCCTGGGCCTGCGACACACCCGGCTCGGGGGCATCGTCGAGGCTGGCGGTCGTGGGCTGGTTGCTGCAACCCACGATGCTGCCCATCCACAGCGTAAGTGTGGTCCATAACGCCAACCACATGACTTTGCGTCGCATGGCGTCTCCCTTGTACTCCCTGCTCCAGCGGCAAATATACCACGTCTTCCCCGGCGGGCCAGTGCAGATGCCCGGCCGCCGTGTCAAGGGTAAGGCTTGGCGCTGGCTGGCGTGCTGGGCCGGACGAGAGGTTATGATCGTCGCCATGGGTGACGCCCCGGAAGTCAAGACGGGATGGCGTTTAACGACGCCGGTGCAGGAGCTTCCGAGTGTGGGGGTGAAGCGAGCCCGATGCCTGAACCGGCTGGGTATTGCCACCATCAGCGATCTGATCCGTCACGTGCCCCTGCGCTACGAGCGGGAACTGCCCGAAGGGGCGATTGCCGACCTTTCCAGTGAGGCGATCGCCTCAGCACGGGGCATTGTGGTGAGCACGCGCATCGTACCGGGGGCCGGGCGGGGTCAGCGCGGGATGCGGGGGGCACGCTTTCAGGTCACGCTGCAGGATCACTCGGCCACCCTGGCCCTGGTCTGGTTCAACGCTCCTTATCTCAAGGACCGGTTGCATCCGGGCCAGAGCATCCGGGTGCAGGGGAAGGTGACCTACTTCCAGGGCTATCCCCAGGTGGTCGGTCGGAAATGGGAGCCGGTTGAGGAGAACACCCGGCCGGCGCCCGGGGGCAAGGAGCGTCTGCGGCCGGTGTATCCGGCTACGGAGGATCTGCCCAGCGCCGTCATCGAGGGCCTGGTGGAAGCGGTCCTGCCGGTGGTCTTGGATCAGCTTCCCGATCCCCTGCCCCCGGAATTGACCAAGGCCCACAACATGCCGGTTCTGGCCCAGGCGTTCCGCATGGCCCACCGGCCCGAGCACGAGGATGAGGCCAAAGCGGCCCGCCGGCGCCTGGCCTACAACGAGCTGCTGCTCTTGCAGATGGGCATTACCCTCAAGCGGCACTACAACCGTACGCAACTGAAGGCCCCGGCCCTGCATTTCAGTTCCGCTATCGACCAGCACATCCGAGCCCGCTTCCCGTTCCAGCTTACCGCCGCCCAGGAGCGCGTCGTGCGCGAGATCGCGCGCGATGTGGCCCAGGCCGAACCGATGAACCGTCTGCTACAGGGCGATGTGGGGGCCGGCAAAACGGTGGTCGCGCTTTATACGCTGCTCCTGGCCGTGGCGGATCGGCGCCAGGGAGCGCTCATGACGCCTACCGAACTGCTGGCCGAGCAGCATTTCGCCTCGATCAGCCGCATGCTGGCGGGTTCGAACGTGCGGCTGGCGCTCTTGACGGGCGGCTCGGTCAAGGGGGCGGACCGGGCGCAACTGCTGCGCGAGATCGAGTCCGGCGGTGTGGACATCGTGATCGGCACGCAGGCCCTGCTGACGGAATCAGTGCGTTTCAATGATCTGGCCGCCGTGGTGATCGACGAGCAGCACCGCTTCGGGGTGCTGCAGCGGGCGGCGTTCCGGCAGCGCCCGGCCGGGGGCACTGCCCACGAAGACAGTGGGAAAGGGGCGGAGGCAGTTCCGGGGGCACGTCCCAGCCCGCACTACCTGGTCATGACCGCCACCCCCATTCCCCGCACGCTGAGCCTGACCGTGTTCGGCGATCTGGATGTGTCGGTGATTGACCAGCTTCCGCCGGGGCGGACACCGATCGTCACCCGCGTGGTGGGTCCGGAAAAGGCGGATGAGGTATACCGCTACCTGGCCCAGCGTGTGGCTCAGGGCGAGCAGGCGTACGTGGTGGTGCCGATTATTGATGCGCCGCAGGAGGATTCCGCCCCCCAGCCGCTGGAGGCCTCGGGACGCGGGCCGGTGGCGGCCGCCCAACTCAAGAACCTGCGGTCCCATCTGAAGCTGCTGCAGGACAAATTCTGCCGCGGCCTGAAGGTGGCGGCGGTACATGGCCGGCTCAAGACGTCGGTGCGCGAGGCGATCATGGATCGTTTCCGCCGGGGTGAGATTCAGGTCCTGGTAGCGACCACGGTGATCGAGGTGGGGGTGGATGTGCCCAAGGCCACAATCATGGTGGTGGAGCACGCCGAGCGTTTTGGCCTGGCCCAGTTGCACCAGTTGCGCGGCCGGGTGGGCCGGGGCGACCATGGCCGGCAAAGCCTGTGCGTCTTCATCGCCCAGCCCGGCACGGCAGAGAGCCAGAAGCGCATGCAGGCGATTGCCGGCAGCACGGATGGGTTCGTGATCGCCGAGGCCGACCTGGCCATCCGCGGCATGGGCGACTTTTTCGGCACGCGCCAGCACGGGCTGCCTTCGCTGCGCGTGGCCCGGATTCCCGGCGATATGGACCTTTTGAAGCTGGCCCGGCTGGATGCCCAAGCCCTGGTGCAGGCCGACCCGGCCCTCATCCGGCCCGAACACCGCCTCTTGCGCGGGGTGCTGATGCGCGAATACGGCGAGTCGCTGGGCCTGGTGGATGTGGGGTGAGTTGTGGGGCCTGTAGAGACCGTCACTTCCTGAGCAGCGTCAGTTCTCCCTGGAGGGTGTGATCCTTGCTGGTGGTCAGGTGGAAGGTGAAGCCGCGGGAGTTCTGCATGAGGGGCAGCAGCACTTTCATCGCCTTATGAAAACGGGCCAAAGGGGCTCCTGGCCGAGTAGCGGCGGCGGCCAGGGCCGCGCCGTGTTGCGTCTCAAAGTACTGGGTCCATTCCTGCAGAAGCTGGGCCAGCGCCGGCGAATGGATCAGGCCGGCCACGACCTGCTCGGGCTGGGCGGACAGGGCGGCGGCTTCGGGCCGGTGATTCAGGGATCGCGCGGGGTCCGCGTGGGCATCCAGGCATTGGCGGAAGAGGGCCTCGTGAGTGCACAGGACGAACCAGTGGCCCACCCGGCCCCAGACCAGGTGCAGATTGGCCAGTTCCGGCCGCTGGGCCCGCTGCGCCAGGGGGGTGCCGATATCGGCAATGGTGAAGTGCTGACCGCGGTATTCATGGGTGGTGGTGTCGATGGCGTCCACATTCCAGTCGGCCGTGCGGATGTTGGCCAGCAGAACGATGCTGTTCATCACGCGCTGCAGCGCATCGGCGGCCGCGGAGTCGCGCAGTTTGAGGGCCACCCCCAGGGCAGGGAAGGTCAGCGCTGGAGCCGATGGCTGGGTGGACGGTGGCGGCTGGATCGCGGCGGCAAACACCAGCAGGTGGTCGTCCAGTTGGGGTTCGAGATCTCTGGCGAACGATTGGGGAGCCAGCAGGCGGTCCAGCAGGCGCGTGTTGCGCGGCCGGGGCGCCAAGTTGATGGCGGCGGCCGCCAGGGCATCGCCGGGCACCGGGCCGAAATCGATTTTCCCCGGGCGGGCGAGCTTGAAGAATTCGTCGGCCCGGGGCCCGGGGCGCCCGGCGTAGTGCAGGCTCAACTGCCGATCGCTCAGCGTCAGGGCCAGCGCGTGGATCTCCCCGGTTCCGGCCGGGCTGTCGCCGGGTGCAGGCCGGCGGGCGAAGACCGTGGCCACACGATCGGCCGGCAATCTGGCGATCCAAGCCTTGAAGGTGGCATCGTCGGCCAGCGATGGGGTCGCGCTGTCACGCGACAACACCTTCTCCAGGTAGTCCCGGTGGTGGGGCCCGGTAAAGGCCATCCACGGATCGTGAAAGCCGAACATCGCCTTGTCATCCTTGCTGGTATAGAGATGAAACGCCCCGGCCCGGCCTTGATCCACAAGATCGAGACGTTGGATGACGGCCTGGGCATCGTTCTGGGCCACCTGCGTCAGAACGACGCCGGGTTTACCCGCGCCCGGTTCGCTGGCGATGATCACGAAGCGCTTGCCAAAGTAGGTGTCGATGATCTCTTGGCCGCTCATGCCCATGGCGGCCTGGATGTTCAGCCAGCCTTCGGGTTCGGGGCGCTGGGCCAGACGTTCCTCCAGCCACTTATAGAGCGGATCGTCGGCCAGCCTCGCCCGCAGGGCGGCCAGACCGTCCACCTGGACGAAGACGCCCGCATCGGCGGGGGCCAGCCGGGCAGCCTCCTCGCCGCGGGCCCCGGCCAGCGGGGCCAGGACCAGCAGGCAGGCGATGAGAGCATTGCGTTTGTACATGATTCACTCCTTGAATGGTTGAAACCACGATCCAGCGTGCAGGAGGCGAACCAGAGTCATCCGGCGTGGACCGCATCCTCTGCAGGCGGCTTGGCCGGGGCGAACCAGTGAGCCGGGTCGGGAATTGGCAGGGCGTCCTGAGGCCGCAGAACGTCGTCCAGCGGGCCTGAAACCCGGCCCATGGTCAGCAGGTCCGTCAGGTGATCCATACCGTCGAGCAGGGTCAGCGGTTGCTGCACGAAAAGCTGCTGGGCTTGGGCCAGCGAGCGGCCAAGGGGCGCCGGGCGGGCAGTGCCGGTCCGCTGCACCAGCAGACCGACCCAGGCGGCCAGACCCAGGGTGGCGGCTGCGGCCAGTCCGGTCAGCACGGGCACTCCAAAGCGCTGCCATGGCTGCCGACGCAGCGGCGGCGGGGCCGCCGTCTCCGACCCCCGGGCCGGCTCCCACCGCTCCAGGACCGCGGCTGCAAAAAGTCGGGCATCCGGCCGGGATGCGCTGCTGTCATCGGTCAGGGCACTGAGCCAGACGCTTTCGGCCCGCCAGCGGGCGGCGCAGGAGGGGCAACGACCCAGGTGGGCGGTCACCGCATCGTACCGGGCCGGTTCCAGGGTGCCGTCACGAAGATCGTCCCAGAGTGCCTCAACGTCCTGGCAGGTCATCATGGTTTGGCCTCCATAGGCTGGCCCAGGAGCGTGCGCAACCGCTGGCGGGCCCGGTGCAGGTGGCTCTTGACGGTGCCGGCGGGCAATTCCATGGTCCGGGCCACGGCCTCGATCGGCTGCTCCTGCTGATGAAAGAGAAGGATGGCCGTGCGCTGCGGCTCCGTGAGCTGGTTCAGGGCCTGGGCCAGGCGGCGGCTCTGGTGCTGCCGCTCGTCGCGGTCGGCGGCGCCGGGGGCCGGGTCGCCGTCCGGGTCATTCAGGTGACTCAGGTCCTCGCTGAGGATCTGCCGGCGGTTGTGCTTATGGTGATTGATGGAAAGGCGCCGGGCGATGGTCAGGAGCCAGGACCGCATGGGGTAGGCCGGATCGTAATGGCCGGCGTAACGCAGCAGACGCAGGAAGGTTTCCTGGGCCAGTTCATCGGCCAGGTCGGCCCGGCCGGTCAGGCGGACCAGGAAGCAGCGAATGGCGGACTGATGACGCTCGATCAGCATGGCGGCGGCTTGGCGGTCGCCGTGGGCCACGCGCGCGGCCAAGGCCGCGTCACTGGACGCGGTGGTCGTGGAAGCCAAGGTGACGCTGGGCGTCGGCTGCACCTTACCCTTGTTCTACCATCGAATCGGGCGACAGTTGCAGCGCGAAGGGTTTTATAAAAGGCAAAGCCACCTATCGGACTCGAACCGATGACCTGCGGTTTACAAAACCGCTGCTCTACCAACTGAGCTAAGGTGGCGTGTGCGATTAATGCTTGATCGCACATGAGCAGGGGATGGCTCTCCTGCCAATCTTATCCTTTCCTGGAGCCCCAATCCGGTCGAGGGCCTGGGGGTCAGGGATGTCATCATACTCGACCAAACCAGCCCTTACATCGAATCAGTTCACGGCCATTTCCCATCAACGTTTCCCGCGTCACCAGGGCTGAACCCGACCGGTCCCGGTGCAGGGAGGATGCGACGGATGCGTGGCCCCAGCCGGCAGGTGATCTCGTAAGGAATCGTTCCCGCCAGGCGGGCCAGGTTTTCCACGCTGTTGGGGGCGGCGGGGTCGGCCGAGATGACCTCCACTTCGTCCCCCACCTGGGCCTGGGGCACGTTAGCCAGGTCAATAATGGTCTGATCCATCGAAATATTCCCGCGTACGGGCGCCGCGTGTCCGCGCAGCCGCATACAGGCCCGGTTGGACAGGCAGCGGAAATAGCCGTCGGCGTAGCCGATGGGCACGATGCCCACGCGGGTGGCCTGGGCAAAGGTGTGCGTCAGTCCATAACCGCAGGAACTGCCGGCGGGCAGCGTTTTGATCTGCAGCAGGGGGCCGGTAAGGCGCAACACCGGTTTCAGCGGCAGGCGGCGCTGCATGCGGTCGGAGGGCTGATAGCCGTACAGCGCGATGCCGGGGCGGACCATATCCAGGTGCATCTGCGGCAGATCGATGGTGGCGGCGGAATTGGCCGCGTGCAGGAGAGTGCCCGGCAGCGGCCCCTGGACGGCCACCGCCTGCCGGAAACGCTCGAACTGGCCCAGGGCGTAGGTCTTGTCGGCCTCGTCGGCCGTGGCCAGGTGCGTGTAGATCCCGGTGAGTTGCAGCAGGGGCTGGCGGCGCACGAGGTCGACCAGTTCCACGACGCCCTGGGGCAGAACCCCGGAGCGGCCCATCCCGCTGTCCAGCTTGATATGCACCCGGGCGGGGCGGCCTACGCGCCGGGCCGCCGCGGCCAGCGCCTCGGCGCAGGCCTGGGAGACAATGGTCAGCGTGATCTCCTGTTGGAGCAGTTCATCCAGCAGCATGCCGTCTGCCCGGCCGTCGGCGGCCGCGCAGGCGGAAAACATCAGCAGCGGGCGGCCATACCCCAGCTCACGCAGGCCCAGGGCCTCGGCGGGCGTGGCGACGGCCAAGCAGTCGGCCAGTTCATCCAGCACCGGCCGCAGCAGGGCCAGCCCGTGCCCGTAGGCATCTGCCTTGACCACGGCGCACAGACGGGTGCGCGGCGCCAGGCTCTGACGCAGCAGGTTCACGTTCCAGCGTACGGACTCGGCCGAGATTTCCGCATGCAGGTAGTCGTCCATCACGGTTTCCGTCCCGGGCGCTCGGGCCGTGGATCGGCGGGTCCAGGCCCCGACAGCCTCTTATAGCACAAAACCACGGGCTGGAGTTTGCGTTTTTCGTATAAATATGCAATCATATTACGATATTCGTAATTTATTGGCTTCGAATTACAGGAGACGGCGATGCGCATTGGAACCGTTCGGGAAATCAAGCGGCACGAGTACCGGGTCGGACTGACGCCATCGTGCGTCCGGGCCTTCGTGGGCCAGGGGCACAAAGTCCTGGTGGAAGAAGGCTGCGGGATGGCGGCCGGGTTTGCCAATGAAGAGTATGTGGCCGCCGGGGGGCAAGTCATGGCTGACCGCCGCCGGCTTTACGACGCCTGCGACATGATCGTCAAGGTCAAGGAACCGCAGCCTCAGGAATTCGACCTGTTTCATCCGGGCCAGATCCTGTATGCCTATCTGCATCTGGCTGCCGACGCCCACCTGTTGGAGGGGTTGATGCGGCGCGGGGTACACGCCGTGGCCTACGAGACCATCGAGGAAAACGGCCGCCTGCCCTGTCTGCAGCCCATGAGCGCCATTGCCGGACGCATGAGCGTTCAGGAAGGGGCCCGGCAACTGGAGAAGCCGTGCCGGGGCCGGGGCATTCTTCTGGGGGGCGTTCCCGGCGTGCGGCCGGGGCGTGTCACCATTCTGGGCGGGGGGGTGGTGGGGGCCAACGCCTGCCGCATCGCCCTGGGCATGGGCGCGGATGTGACGGTGCTGGACATCGACGCCGCACGCATGGAGTATCTGGAGGGGCTGTTCGACATGCGTGTGACCGTCCTGTACAACAACCCGAGCAACCTGGAAACGGCCCTGGCCCAGAGCGACCTGCTGATTGGGGCGGTGCTGGTGCCTGCGGCCCGCACGCCCGTGCTGGTCCGCCGCGAGCACCTGGGGCGGATGAAGAAAGGCGCGGTCATCGTCGACGTGGCGGTGGACCAGGGCGGTTGTGTGGAGACAACCCGGCCCACCACACACGACGATCCGGTCTTTGAAGTGGACGGCATCATTCACTACTGCGTGGCCAACATGCCCGGCGCCGTTCCCCTGACCTCCACCCTGGCCCTGACCGGGGCCACCTTGCCTTACGGGCTGCTGATCGCGGCCCACGGTCTGGAAGAGGCCTGCCGCCGGTCGCTGCCCCTGCGCCGCGGCCTGAATATCTACCGCGGGAAATGCGCGAACGCGCGGGTGGCCCAGGCCCTCAACCAGCCCTGCAGCCCGCCGGAAACCTGCCTGAACCTGGAGTGAGCCATGCAGCCCGACGCCGTCGATTGGAAGATCATCTCTACCCTGCGCCGCGAACTCCAGCCCAACAACAAGGTTGCCAACCTGTTGGGGGTGTCGGAAGGCATGATCCGGAGGCGGGTCCAGAATCTGAAGGATGCGGGCATTCTGGAACTCAAGGCCTTGATCAACCCCGAAGCCCTGGAGAACCAGCAACTGGCGGTCATCGGCATCAACGTGGCCGAGACGCGGCTCCTGGATGCCAAGGCCAGTGAGATCGCCCGGCTGGACAACGTGCTGAGCGTGTCCATCGTGTCGGGGCGCTATGACCTGCTGGTGGAACTGCTGATCGATTCCAACCGGGGCTTGGTGACCTTTCTGACCGAGACTCTCTCCCGTATCAAAGGCATTTCCAAGACGGAAAGCTTTCTGCTGCTCAAGAGTTACCGTAAGTTGGTCTGATCCGGGTCTGATCGGCCGCGGCCCACCGCCTCCTCAGGCGGCGGGCGGCGGGTGGAGCATGACCTGCCGCGTTAGACTGGGGGCATGATGGCGCCCCTCATCGGCATTACGACAGACTGCGGCCGGACGGCCCTGGGAACACGGCGGTACGAATCCGCGTGCGCCTACGCGCGGGCCGTGGCGGCGGCCGGAGGCGTGCCGGTGCTGCTGGCTCAGGAAACGGGGTGTATCGCGAGTTACCTGGAATTGTGCCGCGGATTTCTGTTCACCGGCGGAGATGATCCACGGATGGAGCTTTTTGGAAGGGGCCTGACCACCGCCCCGCAGGCCCACCCGATGGACGAGGGCCGCCAGCGCTTCGAGATGGCGCTCCTGGAGGCTTTGGCCACGCACCGTGACCGTCCCGTTCTGGGCATCTGCTGGGGCATGCAGCTCATGGCCCTGATGGCCGGGGGCATTCTGCACCAGCACCTGCCCGAGGTACTGGGGCCGGCGGCCGAAGAGCACCGGGGCAACAAGCCTCACGGGGTGGTGATCACCGCGCCCGCAAGCGTGCTGTTCGCCGGTCAGGGAGAACTGGACAGCAGCGTGGTGTCCTGCCACCACCAGGCCGTCGATTCCCCCGGAACACTGCGTATCGCGGCCCGGGCCCCGGACCAGGTGATCGAGGCCATCGATGACCCCCAGCGGCGTTTTTATGCGGGCGTCCAGTGGCACCCGGAACGCAGAGAGGATGGGCCTTTGAACCTGGGCGTCATTTCCGCCTTCGTCGCCGCGGCCGCCGGCCGGTGAAACACAGGTGCTGGGCGGCGGCTCTAAGACAGTTCGTTCAGCAGACGCTTTTCGTCCCAGATCTCCACGCCCAGGCTTTGGGCTTTGTCCAGCTTCGAGCCCGGCGCAGCGCCCACGATCAGCACGTTCGTCTTTTTCGACACACTGTCGGTCACCTTGGCTCCCAGGGCTTCGAGTTTGTCCTTGAGTTCCTGACGCTCGAAACTCTCCAGCGTGCCGGTGATGACCACGGTCCTGCCGGACCACTGGGAGGCTGGCGATCCCGCCGCCCGCTGAGGAGCCTTGGGCGCGGTCAGGTCCAGGCCCGCCGCCCGCAGGTCCTGAACCACGTGCCGCCCGGCCGCGGAGGCAAAGAAAGCATGCACCGACGCGGCAATCTCGGGCCCGATGCCGCTGGGCTTGCCCTCCACCTGGAAATCCTGGAGTTCCTCGGGTGTGGCTGCCTGGAGGGCTTGGATATCCCTGAAGCGTGCCGCCAGCGTCTGGGCCGCCCGCCCCCCCACGTGGCGGATGCCCAGACCGGCCAGCACGCGGGCCAGGCCGCGCTTCTTGGAGGCATCGATCCCCTCCAGCAGATTGTCCACCTTCTTGGCGCCCATGCGCTCCAGTTCCAGCAGGCGGGTGCGGTGGTCTTTGAGCCGGTAGATATCGCCGAACGACTGGAGCAGCCCCGCATCGGCCAACTGGTTGACGCTTTTTTCGCCCAGACCCTCGATATCCATCTGGCCGCGGGCCGCGAACCAGATCAGACGCTCGCGGATCTGGGCCGGGCACTCGGGATTGGTGCAGCGCAGGGCGGCCTCTTCCGGGGCCCGGGTGACGGGCCCGCCGCAGGAGGGGCACTTCGCCGGCGGCTCCACGGCCGCAGTTCGCCGGGCGGCGGCTGAAGCCACCGCCACCACCTGCGGGATGATTTCGCCGGCCTTCTCGATGGTGACGGTGTCGCCGACGCGGACATCCAGGCGGCGGATCTGGTCGATGTTGTGCAGGCTGGCCCGTTTGACCGTGGTGCCGGCCAGCAGCGCCGGTTCCAGTTCGGCCACGGGTGTCACCGTTCCCAGCTTGCCCACCTGCCAGGTGATGCCTAAGAGGCCGGTCTGGGCCTGCTCAGCCGCGTACTTGTAGGCAATGCACCAGCGGGGGCTCTTGGAAGTCGCCCCCAGGGTCTGCGACCAGTCCAGACGGTCCACCTTGACCACCACACCGTCCACGTTGTAGTCCAGCGTGGCCCGTTTGTTTTCGAAGTCGCGGATAAAATGCCAGACTTCGTCGATGCCCTTGCACACTTGGCGGGCCGGGTTGACCGGTATGCCCCAGGCCTGAATGGCCTCGAACGATTCCGACCGCGTGGCGAAGAATTCCGGGGGACACTCCCCCAGGCCGTGGGCGATGAAGCGCAGGTGACGCCGGGCGACGATGCGTGAGTCGAGCAGTTTCAGGGTGCCGGCCGTGGAGTTCCGCGGATTGGCAAATGCTTCCTCCCCGGCCTGGGCCCGGGCCTCATTAATGCGGTCAAACTGCTGGTTGGTCATGTAGACTTCGCC
The DNA here is from genome assembly GCA_021784455.1 of Planctomycetota bacterium. Lineage (GTDB taxonomy): Bacteria > Planctomycetota > Phycisphaerae > Phycisphaerales > Phycisphaeraceae > JAJXSS01. The sequence continues at coordinate 3,441 of JAJXSS010000050.1, read as the reverse complement.
GCGCACTTCCAGCACCCCGGGAAATTCGCGCCAGCGGGACTTGCCCGGGCCGGCGGGGGGGGCCTGCAGTTTCAAGGGGATGCCGCGGATCGTGCGGAGGTTGGCAGTGATGTCATCGCCCTGTTTGCCATCCCCGCGGGTGGCGCCCAGAACCAGCCGGCCAGCTTCGTAGCGCAGGTTCGCCGATACCCCGTCCACCTTGGGTTCGACGATATACTTGATCGCCTCCAGTCCAGTGGCGTCAAACAGGCCGCCCTCGGGAGCTGTACCCAGCAGGCCGGCCTGCTGAAGGCCCTTACGCACGCGCTGGTCCCAGGCCAGCAGTTCCTCCCGGCTGTAGGTGTTATCGATCGACATCATCGGCCGGGCGTGGGTAACCGTGCGGAACTCGTCCAGCGGCTGTCCGCCGACGCGTTGCGTGGGCGAATCCGGGCTGGCCAGTTCCGGATGGGCCTTTTCCAGTTCCTGGAGCTCGTGCATCAGGCGGTCGAAGGCCTGGTCGGTGATTTCGGAGCGGGCTTCAATGTAATAGAGCTGGTTATGCCGCTCGATCTCGCGGCGCAGAGAGGCCACCCGGTCTGCTGCGGAGTCCTGGGACATGAAGACTATTGTAAGACGTTAACGGGTTGCCTGGGCAACCGGCAAAACCGGCGGCTTGGGCATCCCGCCAGCCAACCGAGGAACCGTTTAGCCGGTTAACCAGTTAACCGCCTCACGCCCGGATGGCCCGATCCAGGGTCTGGTGGGCCAGAGGCTCGGTGGTGGAGCCCAGTATCTGGGCCAGAACGCCCTGGCCGCCTTGGCGTTTGATCTGGCGGACGAGGTCGAAGAGGTGGTTGTCACGATCGCGCACGTAGCGGCGGAACCCCTGCTCCAGTTCGTGCCGGGTGTACTTGGTCAGGGGGTCGTTGAGGCGCGTCTGGGCCACGGCCCAGTCCAGGATGTGGCGGGCGTGCCGCGGGTCGTTGCCGTAGCGGTAGCTGTCGAGAGTGTTCTGGAGCCTTTTGGACAGCGGCAGGAACGGGTCGGTCATCCCGTCGGTCAGGCGCCACAGTTCGTGCTGATCGGCATTGCGCGACTGGTCCAGGGCGTCGAGCCATCCGATGCGGGGGCGCGGTGGCGTGCCCGACAACGTGGTTGTAGAACTGTGCGATGAAGATGAACTGTGCAACATGGAAGCGTAACCCTCTTTGGCGAACACGCCGGCAATAGCGGTGTTGATCGTCACCCGGCCGTAGTTGGCGAAGGTGATGACCAGACGTTGTGCCGGCTGTCCCTCATGAACGATGTCAATAGCCTGTTCCACCACTCCGTCCCCCCACTCGGGGCGGCGCGGGTGGATGACGCTGTCACCACGTTTGAAGCGGGCAACCTCCGACATACGGAAACACTCACCGTCGCCGGCAACAGCCGGGCGGGCCGCGCCCAATCCGCGTCTGAACCCACAGGCCCGGCGGCCACGGGGCCGGCGGAACCGGACGACTGAGTTGGCTACGCATCACCAACGAACCCCGCGATGCACTATTCGCATCGCAGCCCTCGTATCCGGGCGTCGTCAGGGATGGTGCAATCCGATGCTCAGAGGAACACCCCGAACCCATTACCTCACAACCAAACCAAACCCCGCTCTGACCGAACGCTCTCCGACTATCGTTAACATCGGCACGGGCGGCGGCGCGACTTCAAAGCCGCTTGGTATCGACGGCAACCATTATAACCCTCTTGCCCGGAAAGATTCAAGTGTACGGCGGCAAATTCCTGCGTTTTCCACCGAGGGAGGTCAAGGGCAGGCCGGCACGATCCCGGCGGGCGCTAAAGCCAGTCCAAGCACAAACGGGCCGACCACGGCCCAAGGTGGTGGGTCGGGAGGCGGGAAGGGGGCCCCGGCGGTGCATGAATCGCCGAGCCGATCAGGGGCACGCTCGTCCGGGGATCGTTTCACGGTATCCGCGGGTGACGATACGATGACGGCGGGTGGTGGACAGGCATCGTTTGGCAAAGGAATCCGAACATGGCACGGAAATGGACCGCTGAGGGATTGCTGGAGTCAGCCCGAGGTTTTCAGCCAGCGTGTGTGCTGCAGGCCGGGGCGGAGTTGAATGTGTTTGCCGAACTGGCTGCCAGCCCCGGCGATGCCGGGGCCTTGGCTCGCCGCCTGGGCTGCGATGTGCGTGGGATGACCCTACTGCTGGATGCCCTGACCGCTCTGGAGCTTTTGGGTAAGGACCTTGGCGGCCGGTACACGCCCCTTCCGGGGGTGGCCGAACTGCTGACGGAAGGGCGGCCCGGCAACGTGCTGGCGATGCTGCGGCACCAGAGTGCCTGCACGCGCCGCTGGGCGCAACTGGCCCAGGTGGTCAAGACTGGCCAATCTGCTGATGGCCGGCCGGGCGTGCTGGGCGCCGCGGGGGAGCAGGCGGCCTTCATTGAGGCCATGGACAATATCTCGCGGCCCCTGGCCGAGGCTCTGGTGGCCGAGGTCTGCGCTCTGGTGCGAGACCGGCCCTTTACCCGGGTGCTGGATGTGGGGGGCGCCTCGGGGACGTGGACGATGGCGTTCCTCAAGACCGCCCCCGGTGTCAAGGCCACGCTGTTTGACCTGCCCGTGGTCATCCCCATGGCCCAAAAGCGCCTGACCGAGGCCGGGTTCATCGATCGCGTGCGGCTGGTCCCGGGTGACTTCTGCAAGGACACGCTGCCCACCGGCTGCGACCTGGCCTGGATCAGCGCCATCGTGCATCAGAACTCGCGGGTCCAGAACCGCGAACTTTTTCAGAAGCTGGCCGCGGCCCTGCCTTCCGGGGGCCGCCTGCTGATCCGCGACATGGTGATGGAGGAATCACACACGGCCCCCGTGGCCGGGGCGCTCTTTGCCGTGAACATGCTGGTGGGCACGGCCGCCGGGGGCACTTTCACGCTGGGCGAATTACGCGAGGACCTGGAGGCCAGCGGGTTTTCCCAAGTGAAGCTGCTGCGTCCCGATCCGGCCATGCACGCGATTGTGGGGGCCACGCGGTAGGGCCTGCCGTGCTGGGGGGGGTACACCTCGTCAGACCGGCCACCGTTTGGCGGCGCGGGTACCCTGACCAACGTGGATCGGGGCTCCGCTCCCGACCGTAGCCGTGGCTTCGGGGGCCTCCTCGGCGCCCCTCAGGAGCGGTCGGCTCTTGAAGCTGTCAGACCCGGAAAGGGTGTACCGGTTAGGATATGTGGGGCAGATTCGGGCAGGACCATTTGTATCCGGAACCTTGTTCTGCACCCGAGCTGGCTCTGCCGTCGGGAAGGGTCAGGCATGGCAACGCGAAGCAGCTTGTCTGAGGCGAACGAGGCCCGCGCTCTTCGAATGCCGCCGCTGACCCGAAGCGACGTGGCCGCGGTTATCGAAGGGCGTGGTTGTGCCCGCCGTGTACCGCTGATGATCCACAAGTAGCTCTATCCAGG
>JAJXSS010000461.1 GCA_021784455.1 Planctomycetota bacterium | reverse complement strand
TGGTGAGGTTGGCGGTGGGGGTGGGCTCAAAGGTGGGCGTGAAGGCCACTACGCTGCGGCCGATGGCCAGGCTGGCCGCGGGAATGGTCTTGGAGCCGAACTCCTTGACATCGTAGCCCTGCTGCACGCGGTCATCGAAGCCCAGCTTGTCTTCGAACAGGGACGGCACGTTCACGTTGCGGCTGAAGGTGGTATGAGCGACTTTGACATCATCGCGCAGGACCTGGCGGGCCACCGCGGGAAACACACCCAGGATCTGCGGCACCGCCGCGTCCCATTCCTGCCCCAGCGCGCGGCTGAAGGTGGCATTGTCCCCGTTCTGGAAGATGTAGGAAACATCCCAGCCATTGAGGCCCATGCCGTAGGCCCCGATCAGGGCGGGGCCTTCCACACCGAACTCGTTGGGGAAGGTGTGGATCCACTCCGAGAGCATGAAGGGCCGGTCGGCCACCTGGTCCATGCCGGCACTGAGCATGCCATCCCCGGGGCTGGCCAGCATCGAGCCGGTGCCCCCGAAGTAGTTGTGTCGGTCGATCAGGCCGACCTGAGCATCGGAATCGAGGTTGAGGAAGTGGGCGATGCCGCTGCCGGCCTGCCAGTTCGAGCCCAGAAGCTGGCCCTGGTAGCCCGTGGCGCGGATGGCGGCGGCAAAGCGCTGGTAAAAGGCATTCTGCTGGTCGAAGAGGAAGTGCAGGGTGTCCAGCAGGCGCTGGCGGCGGGCCTTCATCGCGCCCGCAAGCTGGGCCGGATCGTAGAACCAGGGGTTGCCCACGGGATAGATCAGCCCCTTGGCCCAGCTTTCATCGCCCATGTGTTCGGCCTTGAAGCAGCCGATGCTGCCGGCGCCCCAGGCGGACAGGAGGGCCTTTTCATCCCCGTACTTCTTCTTGAGCCAGGCGAAAAAGGCCTGCCCGGCCCGCTGTTTGATCGCAGGGAAGCGCTGCAGGGCGCCCTGGGTGGTGTAGAAGAAGATGTCGTTCTCGTTCACCATCTCGATGCAGAACACCGCCGGATCGTCGGCGTAACGCATCTTGGTGTAGGGGTTGGTGTGGTTGAGCAGGGTGACGATCTGGCCGATCTGCAGGTCCTGCAGGGATTTGCTGAACCACATCGCGCCCTGGGTGGCATCGTGCCAGCCCTTGCCGCTGGCCGGCAGTTCATTGACGAAAGGGACTTTGGCCGCATCGTCGGGGCCCACGCGTGGGCGGCCGAAGTTGGCCGAAAATTCCACGTAGATGCCGTGCTGCTTGAGCTGATTGATGAAGAAATCCATCCGGTCCAGGGCCTTGGGGTCGTATTGCTCGAAGCTGGTCGTGCTGAGAATGCCCTGCCAGCCTGAGCCATCGGCGAACTTGTGGAAGCGCACGGAGTTGATGCCGTAGCCGGCGTAAAACTTGGCCTCGCGCTGGGCCACATCGTGCTTGGGATCGCAGTGGCTGTAGCAGCAGTCGATGCCCCAGAGCTTGATGGGCCGGCCGTTATAGATCAGTTGGTCGCCCTGGCGGGTGATGCGTCCCTCCTTGCCGGCCGGAGCCTCCAGCCAGGGGCTCAGGTCCAGGGCGGTGCCCTGCACGTTGCCGGTGCCCTTCCAGGGAAACCATTGGTCCCAGTGGGCGGGCATGGGAATGCTCTGGGGGCTCAGGTAGAACTGGGCATCCTGGGGCAGGGTCAGGGTGAAGGCAACATGCTGCGGGCTGTTGGCGGCCAGATGGTTCTGGGCCAGGACGATGCGGGCCGCGCCATCCGCGGCGACGGGGGTGGGCTTATCGAAGGTCAGGGTGTAGGTCTGGCCCGCAGCGTCGCGCAGGTCAAGGCGCTCAAGATTCTGGGACAGGCTGCCGCGGGCGAAGGGCAGGTTGATGGTCTTCTGGCCCGAGGCGTCCTGGAGGGTGGCCCGGCCGGGGCCTTGCAGAGTCTTGCCGACTTGGAGGGCAAGGACTGCCAGGGTCAGGTTGGTATCGCGCTGGACGCGGAAGGTCATATCCAGCTTGAGTTGGCGGGGGCCGGCGGGTGCGGCGGTCACATCCCAGGTGAAGGGCGCCTGCGTGCCGGACACCTGGCCGGTCAAGGCGGCCTGGGCGGCATCACCCTGGGGCCGGAATCCGCCTTTGAGCCCGGTCCAGCCCCAGTGGGGCCCCCAGATGGTGGGCAGGAATGTCAGCACGATCTGGCCCCCGGGAGCAACGACCTTGAGCATGGACTTCTGGGTAAAGACCACCAGACCCTGGGCCCAGGCGGCCGAGGAGGCGACAGCGAACAACAAGACGGCCAGCAGGGTCGACCAGAGGCGATTCATGCGTAAATCCTTGCGCTGAGGGTTAGTCAAGCAGGCGGGGGGTCGGGCGGGCGGCGGCTTCAAGGCCAGGAGGGCGGGGCGAGTCTGTCGGGGGGTGGGGTGGGATACCGTATACCTGTGGGCGCATGGCTGAGGCTACGGCATGTTCGCCCGCCGGAAACGCTCATACAGTTCGTGCGTGCCCCAGGGGCCGGGGTAAGCCTCCCCGTGCCCGTCCACGCAGGTGATGTTCACCACATTGTTGTGCAGCACGATTTGGCCGGTTGTGATATCCACCGGCCAGGGCGGCAGCGGCCCCCAGCCGGCGCCGATCCTCTCATTGATGGTGGCCGTGAAGTAGTGCATGCCGTTGTAGGTGCTTGAGGCATCCCCATCGCCAATCAGCACCGTGGAGGAGGATGCGGCATCATCCAGCCGGCGGGCCGGGGCGCCGAACGTTCCATCCTGTTTGCGCCAGCCCACCAGGTAATCGTTGGCGCCGTATTGGCAGCTCCAGCGCTCGTTAAAGAGCCAGTGGCGCCCCGGAACCTCGTCGCTCAAGGGACAGTTCCAGACTGTGCCCGAGTACACGGTGGAAGTGTAAGGCACGTAGTTGTTGCCGTACTTGCCGATCCAGTCACACCACGCACAGTAGCCGTTGGGATCGCCGGGGGGAGGCGTGGCCGTTCCGCCCAGGACATCGTACGGCAGGTAATCGTTGTGGTCGCCCGCGTAGTTGATCAGCCCCATGCCGATCTGCCGCTCGTTGGCCAGGCAGAGGGTGGCCCGGGCTACGATGCGGGCCCTGCTCAACGCCGGCAGCAGCAGAGCGATCAAGAGCGCAATGATGGAGATCACCACCAAAAGCTCGATGAGCGTAAAACCGTGTAGGGGCTGGCCGCAGCGGTTACGCTGCGGGCGTGTGTGTGTCGCTTTCCAACCCCTTACACGGAGTCTTGCATCATGCCGAGTTTGCCTGTCGTTGACCATCGTCCCTCGCG